>SPBY01000065.1 GCA_004525825.1 Bacteroidia bacterium | reverse complement strand
GAAAATTGGTATCGGAGAGGAAAGTGTGAATCCAATTTTTACACTGGGTCAACTAATCGCTTCGGTAAGCAATGCCATAGATGATGAAGTGCTTGCGGAGAAGTATGGAGAGAAATTGCTCATAGATCTGGACAAGACACTAAGCCGGTACAATTCGGGTCAGCTAGAATCTGCCATTGACCATCTGGATAATTTCATCGATCGTGTGACAATATCGATGCGCTCTGGTGAAATCCAAGAGGCCCTGGGCAATGCCTGGCTGGAAGCCGCCTACCGCATCAGGGAGCAATTGGTAAAAGATTTGCTGGCACAAGAGGATCTTTTGAAAGGGACAGGCGGGTATGGATCAGATACCAGGACCAGTGCAGACGGTCTTATGAACAGTAATCAGGATCTGATCGGGGCACAGACCCTGAATCTTCAGAACCAGCCCAATCCGTTCAGCGACCAGACCCGGATCAATTTTGAGATCCCGGAGATTGGTGAGGCTGGCATACCGGTGGTCATGAGGGTATTCAACACCAACGGACAAGTGGTGAGAACTCTGGTCCATATGGATATGGAACCAGGCCGTTATTCCGTTAACTGGAGTGGCAGCCTGGACGATGGAGGAATGGTGCCCGACGGGATCTACCTTCTGGAGCTGAGCATACCCGGCCAGCGGGAAGTACTGACTATCTCGGTAATCAGATAGTGAGGGTTTATTGGTGAATGCAAGGGGGGCGGGGACTCGGTTCCCGCCCTTTTTATGGAGTGATCGCCCTGAGCGAATCCAAATGGCTCTGTGCTTTCAGCTGTTCCAGGGAGTCGGTCTCCAGGGCCAGGTACCTTCTCCAATGCGGTATACTTTCCTGGAGATATCCTCTGGCTTCATAGTAAAGGGCAAAGCACCGTTCAGTTTCCGGGTAATCGGGTTCCAATGCTTTGGATTTCTCCAGGTATTCAAAGGCGGATACGTATTCCTGTAGGATAAAGTGGGATTCTGCCAGGTTTTTATACACCCTGTAGTTATGGGGAGAGGCTGGTGAGATGCGCAGGGTTTTTCGCAGGACCATTCCTGCCTCGGTAGGACGTCCAAGATGGTTGTAAAAGGCACCCAGGGCACTGTATGCTGATGTAAAAGCAGAATCTAGTTCTATGGCTTTCTGGTACCATACTTCGGCCTGACTGTGCAATCCCTTGTCTTCGGACAGAATTGCCAGGTTGTAGGCTGCAGTGGAATTGGTGGGACCAGTCTCAAGGGCATTGGTGGAATAACGCATGGCCAGCTCCATGGAGTCCTGCCAGAAAGCAAAATTTGCCAGAAGATTCCATGCCATGGAAAATCCCGGATTCGATTCAACAATCTGATGAAGCTTTTGCTTGGCCAGTGCCGAATCTCCTTCCGCCAGATGGACCATGGCGTAAGTATGCAAGGCCGGAGCATATTCCGGATCGGCTTCCAGGGCCATGTCCAGTTCCTGCTTAACCATCTCCGTAGGCGCATTGTTTCTTACAAACAAATTGGCCGAGTCAGTATGTGCTTTTGCCTCTTTGTTTACCCTTTCCCAATTCTGAAAAATCCGGTCCTTTGAAAGGTAAAAGACAGTTAGGAGTCCCACCACCAGGACCGGAACCAGGTATCGTCTGAGTACCCGGTGCCGCGCGAACCAGCTCCTTCTGCCGGGCATACCTGGAATAGACTCATCATCTTCAAGCGCTACACTTATATCGCTTCCCCTACCCTCACCGATCGGTGCTGTTTTTTTAATCCCCTCAGGGGTAATGTCGTAAATCCATGACACCACAGCTAATACAATAAAAAGTGTGACCAGAAGAATAATGATGACTGTCATGACCCAGTCAGGCAGCTTCAGGGAATCCGAGAGGATGCTGGATAGTTCCAGCGTCACATAGGCGCCGGCGGCATAATACGAAACCACACGCACCACATTGCGACGCTTTGCTTCATCCCAGAAATACCGGAGCCGGGACTTGGAACCCCTGCCCTCTCCTGGCAAAGGCCGTCCTTCCCTGGGAAGTTCGGGCGATACAATGCCTTCATTGGTAATGGCGTATATTTCCACCTGCCTTCCCCCCTCTTCCAGCTCACAGGCCTTTAAAAAACCTGTTTCAATTCCGGGTTGGTTCTTTACTTCCTCATATATTTTATTGGATATCAGTATACCACCTGGCAAAGCCTGGGATTTGATCCTCCTAGCCACATCTATCCCCTCCCCTATGGCTTCCTCTTCCGAATAAATGATATCTCCCAGGTGAATCCCAATCTTAACCGGAACCACAGGTTCATTGCGAAATGCATGCTGCAATTCTATGGCACACTCCACTGCCTCCAGAGCACTGGAAAAAAGACACAGGGATTCGTGACCGATATTCTGAAGGTTCTTTGCCAGGTATTTTCCCGCAATGGAATAAAATACATCATGGTGCAGTTCATTCAACTCAACAGCTTTTTTTTCATCTTGCTGTATCAGGGCTGCATAGCCATCGATGCCGGAAAACATGATGGCAGCAAGCTGTCGGGTACGGGCCATACACAAATTTAAGACAGAAATCCAAAATACCTAGAATCAGGCACTTAAAAATAGGAGCCTGAAGAAAAGGTAAGCTACCCGTACCACTCCCGGGTGCGTCCCTGGAGCTTGTCGAGCACATCGATGGCGATGTTCACATCGTCGACCACCTGGAAGTCGAACATGCCCACACAGATGAAGTCGGCTCCGTTCTGAAAGGCCCAGTTGAAACCATCCTCTGGTTGAATGGCACCAGCTGCAAGCACCTTGAATCCCATTACCGGAACGGTAGCCCGCTGAACAAATTCTACTGTCCTGTCAGGGAAAAGGCAGAAACAGTTGTTGTGGAACTTATTGTGATCCAGGTAATTTTTTCCATCAACCTCAAAGGGCACCCTGTATTCCATGGGATGGGCCGACCAGTAATTGTCGTGGTGCATGGTCTTCATGTAATAATCCGGAATGATTCCGGCCTCTTCCGTAGCTATCAGGGCATCCACCGTATGTGAGGCCAGTCCGGCCACGTATCCCTGACGCCTGATATGATCCATCATCTTCTCCACCACCTCGATCCGGTCGTCCCGCACCAGCCAGTCCACCTGGTTCCCCTGGATCTGGACAATGTCCACCCCAAAGTCAATAGCCTTGTCAATGTTCACATAATAGTCCTCCTTTTCCATATCGGGATGAATCTGGGAAATCACCTTGATCTTACTGCCAGTGGCTTTTTTATACTTGGCAATTAAGGCATTGGTCGGAAAACCTATGTTGATGGTGTTGATCCCTGCCTGCTCGGCAAGCATCAGGGTTTCATAGACTTTTTTCTCTGTATTGTAGGCCTTGAACAGAGTGTCAGCATAGATCAGGTCTCGGGCGTGGGACCATCCTCCCACCAGGTTTCCTCCGGCCACAAGCCGGCTGATTTCGTGCTTACCAATCTTGCCCATGGGCAATTCCCCCTTCAACTTATCCAGGGTAGAGAAGTTCAACTGGATGGTGGCACCCGACATGACGTCCACATCCTTGCTGGTATGCCTGAATGCTCCCCATCCCATGGCACCCAGGATCGGGAGAGTGGCCAGGTTCTTAAGTGCTTCGCGGCGTGAATGCTGCAAGTCGGAATCTGCAGGCTTTTCTTCCCTTTTTCCGAATTTGAGCAAGTTCCCAATTCCATATCCCTGGTGTTTGCTAATTACGAACCACAGCAAAAGGAAAGCTTCAATGAAATTACGATTTACAATATAGAAGTGGCCTTCTACGGATCCAAAAAGCGAAGTTCCAAAGGGAGGATAAGCAAAGTAGTAGAGCACCAACAGCAATATCCCGGCACTTGAAGCCAGCCGGATGAAAATTCCCAGGAATAGTGCCAATCCGATCAGGATCAGGCCATACACATTAAAAATGTCTACCACCTTCACCATCGCCTCACCAGCGGCCAGCCAGTGGTAGAATCCCGAAAGGAATCCTGAAGCATTGGCCAGGTAACTTTGCGAGGACCAGTTATCCATAAGTAGTTTGGAAAGTCCTTCAAATAGAAAGTGCCACCCGATGGCGGCACGAATAATCGTAATGACAGTTACTTTCAACCTGGATCGGTCCATGAGAGTAAAATTTTAGGAGTTTTTTATGCCAGTTTTACCCTGACTGCAGCTGGTCCCTTCTGTCCTTTCTCCACTTCGAATCTTACCATGTTCCCTTCCATGATGTCGTCCTGGAATTCGTTCACGTGAACGAAGACGCTCTCCTGGGTTTCTGCATCGCGTATAAATCCGTAGCCTTTGGAATCGTTGTAAAAGGTGAGCTTGCCCCTGCGGATGGGGTCTGCTTTTTCGTTGGGGTCCTGCCTGGGAATGCTGATCTCAATATCTTCGACTTTGGTCTTTTTCTTACTGGCCGGATCGGGGGGAGTATTGCTGAGTCTCCCATTTTCGTCCACGTAGGCCATCATATCGTTGAGGCCACCTTTTTTATCGCTGTCTTTCCTGGACAGTCTCTTCTTCACCTTATCCTGCCTTTTCTTCTCTTTTTTCTTTCTAACTTCTTTTTTGTTGAATGATTCTTGTGATCTTCCCATAAATCTTATTTAGTTACTTCATTTTGAGCTGTCAAAGTTAGCTATTTTTTTTCGATTATCGCTGATTAAGCCTGGGCAAATAGGGTAATACGCCCCTACAAACATCATGATAATGGGTGCGGTTTTAAACCTTGGAGCAATTTTGCACTCTAAAATTATAGGAAAATGATATTATCGTATCTTTAAAATGCTAAAAGCTCTCCATATGAAGCGAATACTGATAATTTCTGCCATCTGCCTGATAACATTGGCAGCCACTGCCCAGACCAGAGTAGTCTATGGCAATCTTACTGCGTATAACGCCTTCCCCGTAATGAACGTGGAAATCTCCTCTAAAAAAGCCAAAGCCACCACCATGTCTGATTCACTGGGCAACTTCTCCATTGTCTGTCTGGAGAAGGATGTGGTGATGATCAAGCCCAAAGTATTTCGCCCGGTCAACCGGAACGTGAATGACAAGACTGCCTCACTGAATATTAACCTGGTTTTTATTGACACTCCAAATAACCGGCAATTGGCCATTGACCTTGGTTATGTGACTCAGGTGGACCTGAATTACGCAGTGTCGAACCTTGCAGCCGAAAACAAGGATTATTGCAAATACACCGACATATTCAGACTGCTTGAGGCCGAATTCGGTGGAATTACGGTAGAGAACGGGCAGGTACTTGTCCGGGGTGGAAAGACCTCCTTCACAGCGGGATCTTCCTATGCCCTGATGGTAGTTGACGGACAACCCACGCAAAACATTGACTGGATCAGGCCCTGCTTTGTGAAATCGGTCAACATCCTGAAGGGAAGCGACGGAGCGATCTATGGAGCCCGCGGGGGCAATGGGGTGGTCGTTATATCTACAAAATAATCTCTAAAAAATTATGACAAGAGTTCCCGGATCGTCTTTGTTCTTCTCCTCTCCTGCATGGCTGTTACGGCCCAGGAGAAGAGGGCCATGGGTGTGGCAGACTTCATGAAATTCGAACAGCTGGCATCGCCTTCCATCTCCCGGGATGGCCATTGGGTGGCACATGCCGCGGAGTGGATCAGGAACGGAATACCATACACAGGAAAGTAAGATGATTGTAACCATTGTCCATGTAGAAGTCAGACCGGAAAATGTAGATGCCTTTATCCGGGCCACCACCGAAAACCACCTGGAATCATTGAAGGAGCCAGGGAATCTTCGCTTTGATGTGCTTAGGAACGATGCTGATCCTAACCGGTTTTTGCTTTACGAGGCCTACGAGAATGAAGATTCTGCCGCGGCTCATAAAAAGACAGCTCACTACCTGAAGTGGAGAGAAACTGTGGCACCCTGGATGGCCGTACCCAGGGAGGGCATCCGTCATACTGCCATTGTTCCTGACCTTTAATGGGGCAGTGGAGGATCACACATACTGACCCAGCTCCATCCACCGCTGCATTTTTGAATCGATGAGACCCAGCAACTCTGCAATGCGGATGGATTTCTGGTGGAGGTCATCGTACTTCAGATTTCCTGCACCGATCTCCTCTTCAAGGAGTTCCTTTTCCTCTTCCAAACCTGCAATCTCCGGCTCAAGACTCGAATACTCCTGCTGCTCCTTATAGGAGAGCTTTGTCTTTGGGACGGGCTCTTGGCTCTTCGGAAGTTTTAGCACTTTTGCCGGCTTCATGACTTCAGCAGGAGGCTGTGACTGGAAACGGTAATCTGAATAGGAACCGTAATGATCCCTGATCCATCCCTCCCCTTCAAATACAAATAGATGATCGGTAAGTTTATCCAGGAAATACCTGTCGTATGAAACAATCACCAGACATCCCTTGAAAGCGAGCAGGAACTCTTCCAGTTTATTGAGGGCAAAAAGATCCAGGTCGTTGGTGGGCTCATCGAGGATAAGGAAGTTGGGATTCCGGATCAGCACTGTAAGCAGGTGGAGCCGGCGAAGCTCACCCCCGCTCAGTTTTGAGATCAGTTTGTACTGGGCCTCGGGCGAAAACATAAAATACTCCAGGAACCTGGAGGCAGAGATGGTCCGTCCATCCTCGAGACTTACCACCTCGGCAATGTCCTTCACTGCATCAATCACCCGCTGATCCTCCTTCCAGATGGCTCCCATCTGCCTGTAATAGCCACTAACAATGGTTTCACCGGTGATGACTTTTCCGGCATCCGGGGTCTCCTGACCGGTAATCAGGTTCAGAAAGGTTGTTTTACCGGTGCCGTTCCTCCCGATCATTCCCAGGCGTTCCCCTTTGGCAAATTTGTAAGAGAAATCCTTGAGGATGGAAAGGGACCCAAAGCTCTTCTCCAGGTTTTCCAACTCCAGGATCTTCCCTCCCATGCGGGGCGATTTCACCTGAAGCACCAGATCACCTCCTTCCTCCACCAGGGTAGCCCTTTCTTTGATCCGATCAAAAGCATCGATGCGCGATTTGGATTTCCCCGTGCGTGCCTGGGGCATCCGGCGAAGCCACTCAAGCTCTCTCTTCATAAGGCGGCCCGCCCTGTGCGCCTCCACCTTTCGCAAATCTTCCCGGGCCTCCCGTTTCTCCAGAAAATACTCATAGTTTCCCTGGTAGAAGTAAAGAATTCCCAGACTCAGCTCAAAGATGCGGTTACAGACCCGGTCGAGAAAATAACGATCGTGAGTAACCATCAACAAGGTTAGGGTGGAACGTGAAAGGTACTCCTCCAGCCACTCGATCATATCAATATCCAGGTGATTGGTTGGCTCATCCAGAATCAGGAAATCAGGTTCATCGAGCAGCACCAGGGCCATGGCCAGTCGCTTCTTCTCTCCTCCTGACAGATTGCTCACTTTCTGGCTGGTATTAGTGATCCGGAACAGATCGAGCAGTTGTCTCAAGCGACGCTCATAATCCCATGCATGCAGGCGGTCCATCTCTGTCGTGGCATCTTCGAGACTCCTGGCAGTCTCGTCGGTATGACGGTCAGAATGTTTTTTCAGCACCTTTTCATAGCGCTGTATTACTTTCAGAACGGATGTATTTGCCGATACAATCAGCTCATCTATAGTGAGTCTTTGATTCAGCTCCGGAGCCTGCTCCAGAAAGGCCACCTTGATGTCGTTTCTAAAAGTGAACTCTCCCCCGTCGGCCGATTCCATTCCGGCAAGGATTCTCAGCAGAGTGGTTTTCCCGGTCCCGTTCCTGGCAATGATGGCCGTTTTATCTCCCTTCGATAATCCAAAGGTGATTCCTTCGAACAATTGCTGGTCTCCGAAGCCTTTTGAGAGATTTTCTGCCGATAGGTAATTCATAATTCGCCTTTCTTTGTCCAGGCTGTGCAAAGATGCAACTAATTCATCCGGATCAGGAAAACATGGCATTTATTTTATCCCTGATCCAGTTTCGGGTCATCAGGAAGAGCAGAAATTCCTGCAAGGCACCCCTCATGGGACCTGCCCAGCGAAAGACAGCCATCATCTTCTCCAGGGTGCGGTTGTACTTAAGTAACTGGTTCATGCGATCTGCATGATGCTTTGGATCCAGGATCAAGCGTGCCACTTCCTGCCCTGAAACCAGTGCCTGGTAGATGCCTTCTCCCGTAAAACCCGAAGCGAGTCCGGCTGCTTCTCCCACCAAAAAAATATTCTCAAATTTATAACCCTGGTAATCATAGGCAATGGGGTATGATTCCAGTTTTGCTTCTCCTGTTTCAATGCCAGTCTCCTTCAACCACTCGTGAAATCCCTTTTTTACCATCTGCGGATCTATTCTGTCCGGATCGCAACAACACCCCACTGCAATTCTGTCACCATGCGGAAAGATCCATGCATACCAAAGATGGAACCTGCGTGCATCCAGGAACATTTCCAGCGCCGGATGCTCTTCCTCCACTGGTATACTATACTGAAAACCTATCAATTTCTTGCGCACATTTAATCCCAGGTGTCTGCGCACCAGGGAGGCATAACCGTCTGCTCCCACCAGGTATGAGAATCCATATACCTGACCGGTTTTCAGTGTAAGTTGCTTGTTGCCGATCTCTGTCACCTGGCTATTTGTTTTCACCACCACCTCCGTCTCGTCCAGAAGACTCCTCTGGTAGGCTCCCAACTCTCTCCTGTCCACCGTAAAAAGGTAAGGAACTGGGGTGACGGTATCGGCTCTTCTTCGCCTGGAGTGCAAGGCTGCCCTGGAAATTTTTTGCTGAATAACATGATCCGGCAGGGGAAGCACGTCCATGCCCTTGAGGGTAAGTCCACCGGCACATAGTTTGTCCCCAAATATCTCACCCTTTTCAATCAAGAGCACCCGAAGGCGAGAGTGCGACAGTTCCCTGGCACACTGAAGGCCGGCTGGCCCCCCGCCCACAATAATCACATCAAATGTTTCCATTCGCAAGTGCTGTCTTCATTGAATTCATGGGCTTCTTAAGTGTGACAAATATAGAAGGATTTTTCAAATGCCATTTTCCTTCCATTAGCATATCAGGAGAAATTAAATTATCTTACTTTCTCTTAAATAATGGTCCTTTAAGCGCAAAATCAATGAAGAATCTTTCTGCTATTTTCCTGCTATTTTCAGCAGCACTTTTGTCTGTATCATGCCATCTCATGGGACAGGAAACAGACCTTCCTGAACCTGCTCATACTGGGGAAAACGGATATGTATCGGGCGAGTTAATCTTCCCGCCCGACAACAAACCTACCCCCCAGTGTCACGCTTCCACCATTGTCGAGACTCCAACAGGCATGGTGGCCGCCTGGTTTGGGGGAAAGCATGAGAAAAACCAGGATGTGGGGATCTGGATCTCCCACCAGGTGGATGGGCTTTGGGATGCACCCGTAGAAGTGGTCAATGGTATACAAAACTCTTACACTCGTTATCCCTGCTGGAACCCCGTCCTGTTTCAGCCCGACAAAGGACCGCTGCTGCTGTTCTATAAGGTGGGACCCAGTCCCCAGGAGTGGTGGGGCGAGATGATGAGCTCCGATGATGGTGGAAAGTCCTGGTCATCCTCCCGCCGGTTGGGAAGCTCCCGGCTGGGATACCTGATTGGACCTGTGAAAAACAAGCCCATTCAACTTGATGATGGCACCATTCTTTGCCCTTCAAGCACAGAGATCATTGATCAGGGACAGTTGTTATGGAGGGTACATTTTGAACTCACCAGGGACCTTGGACTTACCTGGGAAGTAGTCGGACCCCTTAACGATGGAATCGAATTTGATGCCATCCAGCCCAGTATACTCACCTACAAGGATGGGAGCATGCAGATCTTGTGCCGGACCATGCAGGACGTGATCTCTGAAAGCTGGTCAGAGGATGGCGGCTTAAGCTGGAGTCCTATGACTGCTACCACACTCCCCAATCCCAGTGCAGGAACAGATGCCCTCACACTCAAAGACGGGCGACAATTGTTGGTATACAATCACTCAAAAAGGGACAAGAAATCGCCCGGAAGAAAGATCCTCAATGTGGCCATGTCTACCGATGGCAAGAACTGGCATCCTATGCTTACCCTTGAGAATCAGAAAGGGGAATACTCTTATCCAGCAGTTATCCAGGCATCGGACGGACTGGTCCACATCACCTATACCTACGACCGGGAGTCGGTGAAGCACGTGGTGATTGATCCACAGAATCTTCCTGAGATTAACTAGGCGGTGAATGCATTTTCTGGACACCGCCATATTTATCGCTTACATGATTGGGGTTACCTTATTTGGTGCCTCATTTTTTAAACGAAACAAGACTTCTAATGCATTCACCCTGGGGAACCAGAACATTCCAGGGTGGGTGATCAGCCTGTCGATATTT
>SPBY01000365.1 GCA_004525825.1 Bacteroidia bacterium | reverse complement strand
ATGAGCTCTTATCCCTATGGGGCGGATGAATCCTATCCCTCCGATCCGGAACATGTGAACTACCTGAAGGAATATAATACCCGAAGTGTGGATACCCGGGAATTTGCCAGGGCCTTAGTTGGTAAAGAAGAGTAGCAGGGCTGCGCTCACCCCCATCAGGAACAGAGCAAAAGGCAGGCTGAGCCACAATTGTTGTAAGGGCTTCATTCCCTTTTCTCTCCAGCTTCGTACGATGTTTCGGAGGCTCAGATGTAAGCCCACCAAAATAAGCAAGGCCTGTATCCAGGAAATGTAACGGGGCAGGAACTGGTGCCAGGGTGTATTGGCCGTTCCAAAGAAGTCCCATCCCCACCCAAAGGGATCCGAGGCCGATTGTATCACAAAGGTCATATTCACGAAGAGCATGGGGATGACGAAGGCCATCCATAGCAGGAGGCTGAAAGGAAGCAGGGAAGCCGAATAGCTAAGAAAAATCTCCCTGGTCCTGAGTTTCACGGTGGATAGCATTTGTCCGGCACGGGCCAGCAATAAGAACAGGCCGGGCACGATAAAAAGTACCATGGACCACAGGGTAAGGGTGTAAATCCCAAACAGATCCCAATTTTTTTTGTCCAGGATGTTGATGTAGTCCCTGATTTCGGGCCAGTGGCCCAGGTACAATATGCTATATATGATGGCGATCGTGAAAATGGCCATGGAAAGCCAGGCATCGCTCATGGAACGTATTCTTCGTTCTGAAGCAAAAGGCCTTTTAAACAAAGTTACGTTGTCGTAGGTACAGCTGCGAAGGCACTCCAGGCAAAGACCACACTTGTCACTTTCCTTCATCTCTCCCACATTAAGGCCGTAGGGGCAGGCCCAGCCATTGGCATTTCCTTTCTCACAAAAATGAGCTTTGCATTTGTCACAAACCTCCTGGGAACGGTTTCTCAGGGCAACCTTGCTCATTCCTGCGTAGGGACCCACAAAGGCATGTACAGGACAGAGATAGCGGCAGAAGGCCCGCAATTCGAAGATGCCAGCCATCAGGGTGGGGACCAGCAGAAGCATCAAAATCACCAATCCTGAAACCCTCGGCGAGGCCACCATGGTGGTGGAGAAGGTGGCCAGGGTCAGGAACACAATGATCCTAAGCCAGTTGTTGCTTAGGGTAAGGGGCCATGACAATGACAATCCAAAGAATTTATTGTTATAGCCCTTGGTTCTTCCTTTCCTGGGAGAAAAAAGTGATCCACGCTGAATAAGGTCCCCGAATACCGGAAGTGGACAGATGGTACACCAGACTCTGCCTCCCAAAGGGGTCATTACCACAATGATCAGGAACAACCAGACCACCCACATCAAAAGAACTCCAATGTTTCTCCCCGACATTTTGGTGCCAAAGATGGAAGTCATGATCACGATGTAAATCAGAGTCAGGGCAAAGAACATCAGAAGAATCTGTGGCCAGCGGCTAACCAGGAGTTTTTTAAGCCATCGGTTCTTTTTAAACAGATCTGTCCAGTTTGACGGGTCGTCCGGCGAAACCGGATCCCTGGTAGAGCGCCTGAAGATGCCCAGCAGCCAGATCAGAATTACACCCAATAAGCTTCCCAGGCTGAAACATAACAGTGTATTGGGAAGGATAATCAGTTTGCCCTGTTCAAAGGCATGCATGGGTCCGCACCAGACATGACAGCGGTACTGACTTTTTGAAATGAGGTAATTTAAGAGGCCCGGATGTTCTGCAGTAATCGTTAACTCCTTTGTAATGAAGGGCTTATTGGAAGGGTCCTTGGTGCTGAAAATAGTTACTTCTTCAACAGCCGGACTCACCTTTACATCGATATCAAACTCTTCCAGGAAGAAGGAGTGTCCTGTATCGTCCGAGGAAAAAGTCAGATGCAATCTGTCCCCGCGATAGCAACGGATCACAGACGGATCTTTCCCATATCTGAAGTTCCTGATATGGATGTAGCGGTCCACCGGTTCCCGGGTGCTTAACTGACAGACAATGGCAGGGATAAGCCCAAACGCCAATAATATGGCCACATTACGAATTCGGGTTGGGGCTTTCCTCATAAATTGGATTGATTCCATCAGACGGAGCATAAAAATAGTTATTTTTAGCTTCCTAAAATGCGCCATACATGACCAAACCCTCCAAACAGAAGAAAAGAGAAAAAGCAAGAATCAGAAATTGGATCACAGTAGCAGCAATCCTATTGATTATAGTGGGGGTGCCTTACGCCATTCTTAACTACCAGGCCAGTAAGAGCGGTATGACCATCAGGGAGGTGATTCAACGAAAGATGGTAAAATCTGAGGGATCAGACTCCGGACAAAATTCCGCTTCAAGTACCATTGCTGAAGGAGAGCAAATAGATTTTCTGCTTCGCAGTCACATTGGAAATGAATATGCTGAAAAACCCATGATATCTCATGTGGTGGTGGATGATTTTGATGAGGATGGTTTGCTGGATGTAATTGTTTGTGATGCCAAGGATAATTTTGTTTCATGGATCAGGCAATACCCGGAAAACGTGTATACGGAGACTATTCTGGGAACAGATCTTATTGCACCTGCGCATGTGCAGGTTAAGGATTTTGACTTGGACGGGGACAAAGATTTGCTGGTGGCTGTTCTGGGTTTGCTTTATCCTTCCAACGACAAGATTGGGTCCATTGTATTTCTTGAGAATGACGGGAATTTCAATTTCACATCAAAGGTTATTATTGAAAGAATTGCCCGTGTTTCGGATGTGAGGGCAGGGGACCTGGACGGGGATGGGGATATGGACCTGGCTGCCGCTCAGTTTGGATACGACGATGGGGAGACCCGCTGGATGGAAAACCTGGGGAACGGGCAGTTCAAGACCCACATGCTTCAAAATTTGTCAGGGCCCATCAACGTGGAAATCGTCGATATTGATGAAGATGGTGACCTGGACATTATTTCACTGGTTAGCCAGGAGTGGGAGGAGATCTATGCTTACATCAATGACGGGACCGGGATTTTTCAAATGAAATTGTTGTGGGGATCAGACAATGAAGATTTTGGTTCCAGCGGGATTTTTCTGTACGACCTGAACCTCGATGGCAAACTGGATATTCTGTATGCCAATGGCGATGCCTTTGACTACATACCGCCCCAGGGAAAGCCCTGGCATGGGTTGCAGTGGTTTGAAAACAAAGGGAACCTGGACTTTGAGTACCACCGTATCTGCGATCTGGTAGGCGCTTACGGCCTCCGGCCGGCAGATGTGGATCAGGACGGGGACCTGGATCTGTTTGCGGTAAGCGCCTTTAATCTGTGGGAGAACCTGGAGGCTCAAAGTTTTATCTGGCTTGAGAATGTGGGGAACATGGAATATGTAAAACGGAATATCACCAACGATCCCACCCACCTGATCGTGCTGGAACCCGGGGATTTCAACAAGGATGGTTTGATGGATTTTGTTACTGGTGGCATGTATCCCTATCCTCCATTTGACAGGATGAGCCGGGTCTCACTGTGGATCAATGATGGCACCTTGCTTCCAGAGAAATAAGACATTAATTATTCGCTTTGCTATGAGCCCCATATTAACTAAATTCCTGGCCCTGTTATTGATAATAAGCGGAATAAGTGCCATGACAGGATGCAAATCCGCTTCTGATCAGGGAACTACCAATGAGAAGGTCAGCGATATTGAAGGAAATTCCTATACTACCATTCAGATTGGTAAGCAGGTATGGATGGCTGAAAACCTGAAAACAACTACTTTTTCCGATGGCAGCCCCATCTCTGAGATAGAAAATTACGATGAATGGGCCAGCCTCACCCTTCCTGCCTATAGCTGGTACAACAATGATTCGATAAACACTGAGGATTTTGGAGCCTTGTACAACTATTATGCTGTAGAGACAGAAAAATTGTGTCCGGAAGGATGGCACGTACCCACCGATGAGGAGTGGATTGAGCTTGAAACAAGCCTGGAAGGCGCCGGGACTGCAGGGGGCGCCATGAAAGAAGCGGGGATGGCACACTGGAAAACTCCCAATACCCGGGCAGACAACGAAAGTGGTTTTACAGCTCTTCCTGGGGGCTATCGCAGTTACAATGGGACATTTAACCTGATGCGGACCGATGGATACTTGTGGAGCTCCAGCGAAAAGAACTGGTATGGAACAAAAAACACAGTGATCTACCGAAATCTGAAATATGATGATCAAAGCATATATCGCCGCATAGCAGAAAAAGCCAACGGTTTTTCTGTGCGCTGTGTGAAGAATCCTTAGACGCGAAGGTATTACCGCTTCACTTTATAT
>SPBY01000241.1 GCA_004525825.1 Bacteroidia bacterium | reverse complement strand
TAACGGCTGTGGAGGTGTTGCACCGGATAGAGGGTGAGGACAAAGTGGAGATAGACAGGAAGCGTCTGTTGGGCAACCTGAAAAATTCCGCCTCCTACTCACTGGAACTGCTTGAAAACCTGCTTCACTGGTCACGTCTGGAAGAGGGTGTGTCAAATTATCACGCTGAAGAGATCAGGTTAAACACCCTGGTTGCCAATTGCCTTTCTCTGTTTGGGGAAGCTGCTGCTATAAAGGGAATCCTTATCAAAAAGGAAATCAATGGTTCAATCACCTGTACAGCAGACCGGATAATGATGGAAACCATCTTCAGGAACCTGATCTCCAATGCCATCAAATTTTCCAATCCCGGCGGAACTGTTACCATCTCTGTGAAAGAGGAGGATGAACTCATCCGCATCAGGGTAAGCGATCAGGGGATTGGTATGAGCCCTGAGCAGGTTCATAAAGTACAATTCAACGGTGGATTTACAAGGCGGGGGACCGCCAATGAAAAAGGAGCCGGCATGGGCTTGACCCTTGTTCGGGAATTTACCAACGTACACAAAGGTCAACTGACCATCCGCAGCGAGCCGGGCCAAGGATCCACCTTCGAAGTTTCTATTCCCTGTTTAAAATAACTACTTTAGCCATGCGATACTCTGGGCATGGAACTCATAGAACGATATCCCGAAGCAATTCAAAAAAAGATCCTCTCTCAATTCAGGGGATTGATTCGCATTTGTGGCACCGAGTTTGACAAGTCGGGGCTTGCATTGGTAAGAAAATCATTTGAGTTCCTTCTACTACACTCCACGGAGACCACCGCTTACCATGGAATCCATTTAGTGGAATACTCCACCGGCCTTGCCCGGATGGCAGTCAAAGAACTTGGACTGGATGCCATCGGAGTATCTGCCTCGCTTTTAATACATGGTGTGGAGCAGCAGGGCATCCCCCTGGAGGAGCTTAAATCTGAAGTCGGTGAGCGCACGGCCACTGTGGTAGAAGAGCTGCTGAAGATCAGCGGACTGGATACCTCGGCCAAAAAGGGACAGGCAGAGAACATGAGGAACCTGGTGCTGACCCTGGCCTCAGATTTCCGTGTGATTCTGCTGAAAATTGCAGAGCGACTCTACCTCATGAGGCAGCTGGAGATTCTGGATGAAAATGAGCAGATCGCTCTTTCCTGCGAATCGAGGTTCATCTATTCACCCCTTGCCCACAGATTGGGGCTGTACAACATCATGTTGGAGATGGAGGATCTCTCCATGAGTGTCCTGGAAAAGGAGGCATACCTATCCATCGCGGAAAAATTAGAGGCTTCTACCCAGCGCAGAAACAAGTTTATTCGGGACTTTATCGAACCCCTCCAGAAGGATCTGGAGAAGGAAAAATTCCGCGTGGAGATCAAGGGGAGACCCAAGGCCATTTCTTCCATCTGGCGAAAAATGTGCAAGCAAAAAGTGGAGTTTGAGGAAGTATATGACAAATTTGCCATCCGGATCATCATAGATACTCCCTTGAAAAAGGAGAAGGCCGATTGTTGGCGTGTCTACAGCATTATTACCGACCACTATCAACCCAATCCTGAACGTTTGCGGGACTGGATCTCTGTCCCTAAATCCAACGGGTATGAGTCCTTGCATACCACGGTGGTGATTCCGGGGGGAGACTGGGTGGAGGTGCAGATCAGGACGGCCCGCATGAATGAAATTGCCGAAAAGGGATTGGCCGCGCACTGGAAATACAAAGGGATCAAAGGACAGGCAGGCATTGATCAATGGATAGAGCGGGTGAGGGAGACCCTGGAGAATTCTGAGATGGATGCTTCCAATCTGATGGAGGACCTGAAATTGAGCCAGTTTTCTAAGGAGATATTTGTATTCACGCCCAATGGCGATCTGAAGAAATTCCCTGAGAATGCCACGGTCCTCGATTTTGCCTTTGACATACACTCGGAGGTGGGAGCGTCCTGCGCAGGAGCCAGGGTCAACGGAAAAAATGTACCCATTCGATACATTTTGAAGAATGGGGACAAAGTGGAGATCCTGCGTTCCAAAAATCAGAAACCCAAAATGGACTGGTTGAATGTGGTAGTTACCTCCAAGGCCAAGGGGAAAATCAAGCTGGCATTAAAGGAAGCCAAGCTAAAAGAGGCGGAGCATGGGAAAGAAATCCTGAAAAGGAGGTTTAGAAACTGGAAAATTGAGTTTGACGACAATAGCGTCCGGAGGGTGATCCAGCGCTTCAAATACAGGGATGCCATTGACCTTTATTTTGATGTGGCCACCGAAAAGGTAGACCTGCTCGAGATCAAGGAATTGCTTAGCAGCAATGAGAAAGCTGTTGAAAACAAACCTGAGAAGATCGAGGGAAAGGCTGTGGAGAGACTGGTGAGCGCGGCATCCGCCGAATCGGGCGATTTCCTTGTGATCGATGAGAAACTGGCCAACATAGACTATAAACTGGCTCCTTGTTGCAATCCTATCCTGGGAGATTCCATCTTCGGCTTCGTGACCATCAGTTCAGGGATCTCCATTCACCGGATGAATTGTCCCAATGCACACCAGATGCTTTCCCGCTATGGATACAGGGTGGTCAAGGCACGCTGGAACAACACCGACAGAAGTGCTTTCTTTCCCGTCACCCTCAGGATTACCGGGATGGACGACCTGGGCATTGTGAGCAATATTTCCGACGTGATCTCCAAAGACCTGCAGGTGAACATGCGCTCCATCTCCATCGACTCCAACGACGGGATGTTTGATGGAAGCATTACCCTTTTTGTGAAGGATACCAAGCACCTTGAAGCTCTGACCCGCAAACTTAAGAAGGTAAAAGGGGTTATGAACATCAAACGCTTAGAACACTAACTAATATCTGGGATCTGCTTTGTAAGGCAGCCTGGCCATCTTCGCCGCCGTCATCCCGGGATAACCGAACTCCTCGGTGATCTCACCATAGATGAGGTATATTCCCTTTCCTTTGTATGGATAACGCCTGAGTGAATCGGGAAAGTTCACCACATCGAAAAATTCTCCTTCCACATCCAGGAAAGTTCCAAAGTTCATCCACTGCTTCTGCTTGGTGCGTACATGTTTCACAGTCACCAAGTTTCCCAGCATGCGCACCTTTTTTCCCACGTGGCTGATCATTTGTCGGGAGAGAATCTCACCCCGGAAGGTGGTCTGAAGCAGTTCGAAAGCGGGAATGCTTACGGCAAAACCAAGGATCTCCAGTTCGTCATAGCTGCTTTCAAGGGCAGTCTGCTCCAGTTCGGGCAGGACAAATTTTCGTTGCTTCACAGGAAAGAGCTCCCTCATGGGATCCTTCTTCTTCTGGTTTCCCAGGGCAAGGTGGGCATCCCACAATAACTCCTTTTTGCTTTTCCCCGTGAATCGGAAAGCCGAAATCCTGATCAGGATGATCACCTGCTCCAGTCCCACTGGTACACGCCCCAGAAAATCCTCCAGGCTCTCGTAGTCCCCATGCTGCCGCTCCTCAATGATCATCTGTGCGGCCTGCTGTTCCAGGTTCTGAAGGTGGATAAATCCGATGCTTATATCCTTCCCTCTGATGGAGGTCATGTACTCACTACGGTTCACACAGGGCAGGTGAATGGAGCCTCCCCATCGACGCGCCTCATTGAAATAGACCCAGGTGTGGTAATAGCCCCCGAAATTGTTTATGACTGCAGTCATAAACTCCAGGGGATAGTGCGCCTTCAGGTAGAGCGACTGGAAACTTTCCACAGCAAAGGATGCCGAGTGGGCCTTGGAGAAGGAGTAGCCGGCAAAGGAGCTGATCTGCCGCCACACTTCATGTGTCAATGTGTCGGGATATCCCCGGTCGCGGCAATTGTCGAAGAAACGTTGTGCAATCCGGTCAAACTCCGTGCGGGACCTGAATTTGCCACTCATGGCGCGACGCAGCACGTCGGCATCGGCCAGGTCCAGTCCGGCAAAGTGGTGACAGACCTTGATCACATCCTCCTGGTATACCATCACTCCAAAGGTCTCTTTGAGCTGTTCTTCCATGATGGGGTGGAGGTATTCGAAATCGCCGGGGTGATGAAACCTGTGTATGTATTCCCGCATCATTCCGGATTGAGCCACGCCCGGCCGGATAATGGAGCTGGCTGCCACCAGGCTGCGGTAGTTATCGCAGCGGAGCTTGTTAAGCAGTCCGCGCATCGCAGGGCTCTCAATGTAGAAGCAGCCTATGGTCTCGCCCGATTGTAACTGTTCCCTCACCTTTGCATCTTTTTTGAACTCATCCACACGGTGCACATCCACCACTTTGCCTCGGTTGCGATGCACAATATCCGCACACTCTTTGATGTGACCAATGCCGCGCTGACTGAGGATGTCAAGCTTTTCGAAGCCCAGGGTCTCGGCCACATACATGTCCCACTGGGTGGTAGGGAAACCCTTGGGAGGCATATCCAGTGCCGTATAGGCTGTCAGGGGTTCCTCCGAGATCAGGACCCCGCCCGCGTGAATGCTTCTCAGGTTAGGAAAATCCATCAGCTGGCTGCCGGCTTCATAGATGTTTCGTGTAATGTGGTTGTCATTCTGCTGGCTCTCAGGCTCCTTCACCAAGAGGTCAATCTCTTCTTTGGGCAGGCCGTAGACCTTGCCCAGCTCCCTGAATATGGAACGGTCCCTGAAGGTGGAGATGGTCCCGATGAAGGCCGTATGTTTTCGCCCGTACCTTTTAAATATATAGTCAAGCACCTCATCCCGCTCCTTCCAGGAAAAATCGATGTCAAAATCGGGGGGACTGGTTCTTTTGGGGTTGATGAAGCGTTCAAAGTAGAGGTCCAGGTCGATGGGATCCACATCGGTGATCCGCAGGCAGTAGGCCACAATGGAATTGGCTCCGCTGCCCCTCCCCACATGGTAGAAGCCCCTGGACATGGAGTAGCGGATCACATCCCAGGTGATTAAGAAATAGGAAGAGAAGCCCAGCCGGTCAATGATCTCCAGTTCATGCCTGATCCGTTTCAATGCTTCCCTGTTACCTTGCCCGTAGCGATACTCCATCCCGTCCAGAGCCAGCTTTTCAAGCAGGATCTTGTCATCGACTTTGCTTCCGGTAAAGGTCTTCTTATTCTTTATGGTGCTAAAATCAAAATCCATCCAGCAATCCTTCAGTATCCTCTCTGTATTCAACTTGATCTCCGGGGTCTCATCGTAAGCACATCGCAGCAAATCGGGGGAGAGGAGGAGGTCGCTCTCCTGGGCCATCTGCTCGCTTTTTAACTGGCTCAGCAGGATGTTGTGATCAATGGACCTCAGGTGTCTGTGCAGGGCATGGTCATTTTTTGTGAGAAAAGTTACCGGGTGCCGGATCACCAGCCTGGAATGGTCCTGCTTCCACCGGGAGGTAAGGATCCTGTTTACCTCCCCCGGACGCACCCCGATCAGCTCCTGTTCACGTAATTTACGGTCCACCTGCTTAATCTTTTGCCAGGGATTGTCGCTGAAGTCATAAATGAACCACACATCCTCCAGGGGTGGGGCCCTTTCCGGCAGGGGAAGCCCCGACTCGTTGTGGTAGGAGAGAAAGCTGTTCAGTTCCCTGAACCCACTGG
>SPBY01000444.1 GCA_004525825.1 Bacteroidia bacterium | reverse complement strand
CAGGTCGGTGGAACTGTAAAGGCAGGAGAAATCCTGCCAGCATCCGGGCTGTCCAAAGCCATCAAAACAGGCTATATGGCCCCTGATCAAAGCTTGTTTGCCGTACTGATCAGCTACCTCATTGATGGTGGCCACATCACATTTGGGATATGTCATGTACCTGGCGATTACATCGATGTCGCTCTTCTCCTTGATCAGGCGTTCTGCCACCCAGGTGGTATGATTATCCGTCTGCAGTACCATGGAGAGGGTTTTCTTGGGCGTAATGATGTTGAAGCGTTGAGTGAGGTAATCTTTGTTATCCAGCTTTTCCACCTTGAACTGCCAGTTGTCAGAACTTATCCTCCGAGCCTCCAGGAAACCTGGTTCACAGTGGTCCGGATCGTAGTATTCACCCTGGGATGTATCCGGGGCATAGGCAATGGCCCAGTGGATCGGATCCAATCCAAAGCGATCGAAGAAATCCTGGTTGCAGGCTCCATCCATGTAATGGTCCAGGAAGGAGGGCATCACATGGTGGGTGGTCACCGGCAGCTGGTCGGGCACTTCCCTGTTCAGCGCCTTAAGTAGGCGTTCTCTGGAATGCATCATGTTAGGTCAATCTGCTTCGTTAAGGGATTTATCTGCCTGTGCAAGATCAGCAGCGCCAAGCTGTTCAATGATTTCCTTTCGCTGGGCTTCCCAAAGGGAGACAAGTTCCTGGAGTTTTTTTTGATTCTCTTTTGCCAGGTCATGGGTTTCACCCCGGTCCTCGGCCAGATGGTAGAGCTCCCACTCTCCATTCTCTTCAATGGTGGTGATTTTCCAGTCGCCGTCCCTGAGTGCTTTCTTCCCTTCGTGGTGGAAGAATAGGGGTGGCCTTGGGATAACCAGGTTGTGGTTCAGAAACGGCACCAGGCTGATCCCTGGAGCTTCGGACCGTCCATCCAGTTCACCCGGATCTGCGCCAGCCAAGTCCAGGAGAGTGGGGGCGATATCGATGATATGTGCCGGCATATCTCTGAAGGCATTGGTCTTTTTGATCCCCTCGGGCCAGTGAACCACCAGAGGAGTGGCTATTCCTCCTTCGTGCACCCAGGTTTTGTGCAGACGAAAGGGAGTGTTGGCCGCAGAGGACCATCCTGGTCCCAGGCAGAGATAGGTGTCGGCTGAGCCTGGCAGGGCGCCAATGGTATGTTTGTCGGCCCGGTTCATGATCTCGGTGCTGGCGCCGTTATCGGAGCAGAAAAAGATGATGGTATTCTCAAAGTACCCCAGGTCCTTCAGTGCAGCGGTGAATCGTCCGATCTCCTGGTCCATCCGGGTGATCATGGCTGCGTGGATGGCCATTTTGGTGGCCTGGAACTCCTGTTGCTCCTGGCTTAGCTGGTCCCAGGGAACAGCCCGTCCGGTGTCGGCCGAATCGATCTGGGTGATAAGCTCTTCGGGACTTAGGTTCCAGGGGGCAAAGCGCTCTGGTTCAAGGGGATTCACCTCATGTACCTCAAAACCAAGCTCCTTCCTGTTTTCTGTTCGCAGGACCCTGATTTCATCCCAGCCCATCAGGAATTTCTCACGGTATCTGTCTATGTCCTTCTGCATGGCCTGCAAGGGAAAATGGGGAGCTATGAAGGCGATGTATTCGAAAAAGGGATCCTCTCTGTTTAGCTCCTTGTGTTCTTCCAGGTATTTGATGGCATGGTCCACGATGGCCACTGAGGCTTCATAGCCCTTGTCTGATTCAGGAAGTGGTATCTCCTGTCCATCTTCCCAGAGGTGACGGGGGCGAAGATGTCTGCCATCCTCTGTCCTATAGGAGTGGTCAAAACCTACTTCCGTATGGCTCAATTGGCTTGGCTCAGGAACTTTTCTCATGATGTGCCATTTGCCTGAGTGGTAGGTGCGGTAACCATGATCCTTCAGAATGGACGGAAGCCATCTTTCGGTTACTGGCTGTACCGGGTCAGATTGATAATCTACTCCGGGCATGGGATCGGACAATACCTGGTGGGGATAAAATCCCGACAGGAGACTTGTCCGGGTAGGCCAGCAACGTCCTGTGTTATAAAAGTTGGTAAATCGAAGCCCCCCTGCAGCCAGGGCATTGATATTTGGAGTTTCAATCAATTCTGCACCATAGCATCCCAGATCTGAATGACCCATGTCATCGGCCAGGATAAAAACGATGTTGGGCTTATCACGAGGAGTGGAACAGGAGCTAACCAGGAGGACAGCCAACAGGCAGTTTAAAAGTACAATGGACGGGTTTTTCATGATATGAAATATAGGGAATATTTCCTCTTTTGATACTGGCTGGACCGAAGAACTACCTTATCTTAGTAAGCACAAACCTCCTTAAAAAGAGTCTGCCCATGACCTCAAGAGAAAGGGTGATGGCTGCCCTGAACCATCTGGAACCTGACCGGATTCCGGTGGACCTGGGAGCCCATCGTTCCTCAGGCATCGCCGCTATCGCATATCATCGCCTTCGTAAATACCTTGGGCTTCCTGATAAACCTGTGAGGGTCTATGACATGGTGCAACAGCTGGCCATTGTGGATGAAGATGTGCTGGATCTTTTCGGGGTGGATGCCATCGAGATGGGACGCGGTTTCCTGCTGAATGACAGCGACTGGAAACCCTGGGTTCTTCCGGACGGAACGCCCTGTGAGATACCTCATTATACCCAAATTGAGCAAGAGGGAGAACACTGGTTGCTGCTGGATGACCAAGGGACCAAGGTGGGAATCCTGAAGAAAGGGAGCCTCTATTTTGAGCAGACTCACTATCCCCTGATGGAACGGGGCATTGAGAACGATCACTTTGAGGACCTGGAAGAGATGCTGGGCCGTCAGATGTGGAGCGCCATTGCCCATCCCGGGGCTCATTTGAAGATGGACCAAGCCTGTTTGAATGAGATGGCCAGCAGGGCAAAGGCCCTTCGGGAGTCCACCGACCGTGCCATCGTTGGGCTGTTCGGGGGCAATATGTTTGAGATCCCCCAGATGCTATACAGGATGGATAATTACCTCCTGGCTACCGGGCTTTATCCGGACAAGGTGGCTGAGCTTTCAGAAAAGCTCTACACCGTACACCTGAAAAACCTGGAGCTCTGGATGTCGGCTGTGGGACCTTACATAGATGTGGTCCTGTTCGGGGATGACCTGGGGGGACAGCAGGGTCCCCTGATTAGTCCCGATGCCTACCGGGAGTTTTACAAACCCTACCATAAAAAGCTTTGGGGAAGGGCCAAAGAACTGGCCGATGTAAAGGTGCAGCTGCATTGTTGCGGGGGAATATACGAACTGATCGATGATTTGATCGAGGCTGGGCTGGATGCTTTCAACCCGGTCCAGATTTCATGCCGGGGAATGGATCCGGCCAGGCTGAAAAAGGAGTTTGGAGATCGCATTACTTTCTGGGGCGGGGGATGTGATACCCAGCGAATCCTGCCGCTTTCGACGCCTGAAGAAGTGAAAAGGCATGTTCGTGAAACCACCTCCGTATTTGCTCCGGGAGGGGGCTTTATCTTCCAGCAGGTGCATAACATCCTGGCCAACGT
>SPBY01000181.1 GCA_004525825.1 Bacteroidia bacterium | reverse complement strand
GTGGATGTTCCGGGGGCCAAACAATCGGTGATCCAAATCGGGAACCTTGCTCCAATACGCACCCACCCCGACTATGACGCCATTCAAACCATGAACTATAAGCTGGGAGGCTCCTTCAGTGGCTTTCTGAACCTGATCCTCCGTGAAGAAAAGGGATTTACCTATGGAGCACGTTCTTCATTCGATGGAAATAACCTTTATGGCACCTTCCAGGCCAGTTCCAGCGTTCGTTCCAATGCAACACTCGAATCCATGGAGATTTTTGCGGGTGAGATGAACAAATACCGCGATGGGATCAGCGAGGAGGACCTGGCATTTACCAAGGATGCGCTTATTAAATCCAATGCCCTTCAGTTTGAGAACATGCGATCGCTGTTATATATGCTTGAAACCATCAGCGAGTACGATCTGCCCTTTGACTACATCAGCAGGGAGCAGGAGGTAGTACGTTCCATGACCCTGGAATCACACCGGGAGTTGGCGCAAAAATACATCCAACCCCAGAACATGTATTACGTAGTGGTTGGCGATGCTGCAACTCAGCTTGAACCCCTGAAGAGCATGGGATTAGGCGATCCGGTTCTGGTAGATAAGTAAACATCCTCTAAGCAACTAAGGGACCTCCTGGAATCAGGGGGTCCCTTTTTACACCCCGCGGATATAAATAATCTAAAATAGCAAGCATGAAGAAGCTTCTGCCATTAATCTTCCTGACATTTCCCTTACTATATGCCTGTAATTCGCAAGAGGATTCCGTGGAAAAATGGAAAAATGAAATTGTTGAGACAGAAAAGGAATTTGCCGCAATGGCTCAGAAGGAAGGCATTCCCAAAGCTTTCATGGCCTTTGCCGCCGAGGATGTGGTCGTAATGAGGGACAATACCCTGGTGATTGGCAAAGAGGGCTTGAGGGAGAGCTTTCAAGGATCCCCTGAAAATGTCAGCCTTAGCTGGAAGCCAGACTTTGTGGATGTGGCTGCATCAGGAGATCTGGGATACACCTATGGCAAATATATCTATACCCTCACCGATTCGCTGGGCAATGAAAATGTAGCTGAAGGCATATTCCATACGGTCTGGAAAAGACAGGCAGATGGAAGCTGGAAATTTGTCTGGGATTGAATCCCGGATTGGAAAAGCATATCTATAGCGTGCAAAAGGAATCTCTCATACTGAATAAACTGAAGGAGCTGAAGGAAGCGGCCTGGAAACTGCCTGTGAAGGATACCGGAAGCTATCGCTTTGCCAAAAAGTACGCAAACAAAACCAGGGCGCTGATTGAAGAAGGGGTACACGCCTTTGGAGAGGAGGCCGGGGAAACCGAACAAATGGCCCTCTCCTTTTTCAAATTACTGGAGGCCAAACTGGATCTGAGCGGGCGCAAGGAAGCTCCCACAGAAGAGGAGGTGAAAGCGGCCATTGAACAGTTAAAAGATGTGGGACGATTCTCCTTTTTCACCACCATGGTGATTCTTCCCGGAGGGGTGGTCTCCTTGCTTGGGCTGGAGTTGCTGGCCCGGAAATTTGGGATCAAGGGATTCAATCTGATTCCCTCCTCTTTCCGAAAGAAAAAGAAAACCAATTTGCCAGCCAAGCCCGGCCCCTCCCCTTTGGAGTGATTTTTGTGCTGCTTAGTCTGAATCTAAGTCAGTCAGCTATGAAACCACTCTATTTCCTATTCATCTTCCTCCTTTCAACTTCATTGGCCCATGGCCTGAAAGTATTCAAGGTAAAGTATGAATCGCAGGCCGATTTGAAAGTATATGTGGTGGAATATGAATCGCAGTGCGACCTGAAAGTCTATTTCGTGGAATATGAAAGCCAGGCCAACGAAGATGGCCTCTGGTATTTCGTAGAGTATGAGAGCCAGGCAGAGAAAAAGGTCTTTTTCGTGGAGTACGAAAGTCAGGCCGACCTGAAGATTTATGTAGTTAAATACGAATCACAGGCAGGATGGCACAAGAAGGATAAACAGCATTTGCTGCTGTAAAACTTTCTGAAAGGATACTTTAAAACCAGTTTGCACTCATCCGAAAAATTCATAGTTTTAGCGAGACTACTAACCTAAAACTACTTCCACGTATGAGCGGCTTTTTTGGAGCAATTTCCAAGCAGGATTGTGTTTACGATGTATTTTACGGAACCGATTACCATTCCCATTTGGGAACCAAACGGGCCGGTATGGTTTTCTACAACCAACCCGAAGGTTTCAGAAGATCGATACACAGCCTGGAGGATGGCTACTTCAGATCGAAATTCGAACCGGATCTTAAGAAATTCAGTGGAAGAAGCGGCATAGGCATCATCAGTGACACAGATCCCCAGCCAATCCTCTTCAATTCTCACATGGGCCGTTTCGCCATCTCCTCGGTAAGTCGCATGGTAAATATCGATGAGCTGGAGAAGTACTTTTTGGATAAGAAAAAGCACTTTACAGAAAACTTCCAGGGGAATGTAAATCCCACCGAAGTGGTGGCCAACCTGGTATGTGAGGAGGACGATTTCGTGTCGGGGATTGAAAACGTTCATGAAAGGGTCAAAGGATCTTGCACTCTGATGATCCTGACCCCGGATAAGATCATTGCAGCAAGGGACAAATTGGGCAGGACTACTGCCATCATCGGTAAAAAGGACGGGGCCTATGCGGTGGCCTCCGAGACCTGTGCCTTCCCCAACACCGGGTATGAGATTGAATATTATCTGGGTCCCGGCGAAATTGTGGAAATCACCGCTGAGGGCTATCGGACTCTGAAGCCGGCCAGGGAGAAGATGCAGGTTTGCTCCTTCCTATGGGTATATTACGGCTATCCACCCTCCTACTATGAGGGAATCAATGTGGATGAAGTAAGGTATCGCTGCGGAGCTGCACTGGCAAAAAGAGATGGCGTGAAGGCAGATTTTGTCTGCGGGATCCCCGATTCTGGGGTGGGCCACGCCATTGGCTACGGCAACCATAACGGCATCCCTTACAAGCGGGCCTACTCCAAATACACCCCTACCTGGCCGCGCAGTTTCATGCCCCAGAACCAAAACATGCGCGACCTGGTAGCAAAAATGAAACTGATTCCCAACAAAGCGGTGATTGAAGGCAAAAGCATGGTCTTCCTTGACGACTCCATCGTCAGGGGAACCCAGCTGAAAGACAATACTGCCGACCTTCGCCTGGCAGGAGCCAAAGAGATTCATATGCGGATTGCATGTCCCCCCCTTACCTTCCCCTGCAATTTCCTCAATTTTTCCCAGTCCAGATCCACTATGGAACTGGCCACCCGGAAGGCCATTAAACAGCTGGAAGGTGAAGAGACTCACCTGGAGGAGTATGCCGATCCCTCAACAGATAAATACAGGAACATGGTTGAACAGATCGCAAAAAACCTGGACATCGATTCGCTCATGTACCAGGATCTGGGCGACCTGGTAGAGGCCATCGGTCTGCCCAAGGAAAAACTATGTACCCATTGCTGGGACGGGAGTAGTTACTATTAAGCCGGCTTCTCGAAGTCGATTTCAAGGAATTCTGTCACCTCCCCTGCCCAACGGTCCTGTACAAAGGCCACATGATCGGGGTGATTGTTGTAGTTGGTGTAATCCTCCCGGTTGGTGAACACCATGGAAAACCCGTACTTGTAATCGTTCTTAACACTCACCTGCTTAAATGCCTGGAAATTCCGGACCACGGATATTCCAGTGAGTATGCGGGTGCCGTCTGCCAGGAATTTTTCTGCATCTGCAGATCCCTCCGGATAGGGCAGGTTAAAAATGACCATGTGCTGGACTTCTCCCTCTTCTAAATTGCAATCTTTCATGTTTGTGTCTTTTGACAGGGCTTCCCGGGTGAAAAAGCCTGAAAATAGGGCCGTCAGGCCCACCCTTTTAAAGAAATTTCTGCGCTTCATTGTTCTGTAAAATTAAACCCAATATAGGCAGAAACGGAATGCGACGAAAGAGATGTCCTAATATCTTTCACAGCAAATCAGCCCTGATCGGATGGGAGGCATCCCTGCAGAATGACTGATCAACATTTAGAGAAGATTCCTTATCTTGCAGGGAACTCAAACCTCATCTTCATGGTCCCAACACGTAATTTTGATCTCCTGGAACGATTTACCACCCTTTTTCCAGGAAAAAATGCCCTGTCCGAAAAAATTGAGGGCCAATGGAAATTCTACACTTCAGAGGAGTATAGCAAAATGGCCCACCAGTTTGCCTGTGGACTGCTGGAGCTGGGTTTTGGCAAAGGGGATAAAATCATGACCGTCACTAACAACCGTCCCCAGTGGAATTTTGTGGACATGGGCATGTCCATGGCCGGGGTGGTTCATGTGCCAGTATATACATCCATGAAAGAGGAAGAGTATAGCTACATCATGGACCACTCCGATGCAAAAATGGTGATTGTGTCGGACCAGAAACTTTACGACCTAATACAACCCTCTTTCAGCAAACAAAAAAAGGCCGAACACCTCTTCACCTTTGACCATATCGATGGCGCTGCCCACTGGAACGAGGTGTTGGAGAAGGGAAAGGGGGCTGACTCAGGAACCAGGGAAAAGCTGGATTCCCTCAAGCATGAGATTGTTCCGGAAGATCTGGTCTCAATCATTTATACCTCGGGCACTACAGGCCGTTCAAAAGGGGTGATGTTGTCCCATAAGAACCTGGTTAGCAACTTCCTGGCGGCAGCCGATGTATTCCAGCTCAACGAGGAGGACCGCTACCTTGCCATCATCCCGGTCTGCCATGTGGGTGGACGGCTGGGCAATTATCAGACCCAGTACTCCGGCGCCTGCATCTACTATGCCGAAAACATGGGAAGCATTGCTGCCAATCTGAAAGAGATTAAAGCCACCGGTTTTGATGCGGTGCCCAGGATCCTGGAAAAGATTTACGACAACGTGATTGCCAAAGGCAGGAGCCTCAGCGGGATGAAAAAGAAGCTGTTCTTCTGGGCCGTGGATCTGGGATTGAAATACAAACCCCATGGTGAAAAGAGCTGGCTCTATTACCAGAAACTGAAGTTAGCCGATAAATTGATCTTCAGCAAATGGAGAGCAGCACTCGGGGGGCACGCTAAATTGGTGGGTTGTGGAAGTGCAGCCCTGCAATCCAGGCTCGAGAGCGTCTTCTGGGCCAGCGGATTGAAAATCATCAACATTTACGGACTTACCGAAACCTCTCCCATCATCACCATCAACCGTACAGAAAAAGGCAGGTGTAAACTGGGATCGGTGGGATCGGTGATTGATGGCATGGATCTTAAAATTGCCGAGGATGGAGAGGTGCTCTGCAAAGGGGAGGGAGTCATGCTTGGATACTACAAGGATGAAGCGCAGACCAAGAGTGTATTTGATCAGGACGGATGGTTCCACACCGGGGATGTTGGACACCTGGTGGATGGCAAATTCCTGATGATTACCGACCGGAAGAAAGAGATTTTTAAATTGTCGAGCGGTAAGTTTGTGGCTCCTCAGCTCATCGAGAACAGGATCAAGGAGTCCTCCTTCATCGACCAGGTGATGGTGGTGGGAGAGCACCAGAAGTTTGCCAGCGCCCTGCTGGTCCCCGATTTCAAATACCTGAAAGAGTGGATGTCGGACAACAAGGTCACCAACGGCAAGGAGCGCTCCGATTTGATAGCCATGCCAGAGGTAGTGAAGGTTTTCAATGAAGAGATTGCAAAGATCAATGAAAGCCTGATGGACTGGGAACGGATCAAGCGCTTCAGGATTGTACCAGACGACTGGTCGCCCGCCACCGGGGATCTCTCTGCCAGCCTGAAACTGAAAAGAAAGGTGATAGCCAACAGGTATGTCGATTTGTTAGATGCAATCTATAAGAGGTAGTTATGACCATTGTCGAAGTAAAGGATAAACGGCTGGGCAAAGCTTTCCTGGAGGTACCGCGGATCCTCTACCGCAACGATCCTACCTGGATTTGTCCCTTCGATAAGGAAATTGACTCGATCTTCGATCCCAAAACAAATGTTTACTTCCAACATGGAGAAGCAACGCGCTGGGTTTTGTATGATGCTGAGCGGAAGCTGATCGGCAGGGTAGCTGCTTTTATCGACCGGAATACCAGCCACAAACAGGACCAGCCGACCGGGGGGATGGGATTCTTCGAATGCATCCACAAGCAGGAGGCCGCTGAGCTGCTTTTTGATACTGCCAGGGAGTGGCTGAAGGAAAGGGGGATGGAAGCCATGGATGGTCCCATCAATTTTGGGGAAACGGACAAATACTGGGGCTTGCTGGTGGATGGATTTACCCACCCCTCCTATGAAATTGCCTACAATCCTCCCTATTACCAGGAACTCTTTGAAAGCTATGGATTTCAAACCTATTTCAAACAGGAAGGCTTTCACCTGGATGTGACCCAGCCATTGCCTCCCCGCTTTGAACGCATTGCCCAGCGGGTGGCACAAAATCCCGATTACGAGTTCAGGCATTTTGAGTGG
>SPBY01000718.1 GCA_004525825.1 Bacteroidia bacterium | reverse complement strand
CGCTACTTGAGCGGACACGACGATGGTTTCCATTTTTCCAACTGCAGGGGGCAGATCCAGGTACTCCATTGTGAATTCGCCGCCCTGATGGACGATCCCATCAATATACATGGTACAAGTGTGCGTATTATGGAGATTGTGGCCCCCAATAGGCTCAGATGCAAATTTATGCATCATCAGAGTGTGGGTCTTCAATGGGCCCGGCCTGGCGAAGAGATAGGATATTTGGAAAGCAAGTCCATGGCCACCCTGGATCATGGAGTGGTAAGCGAAGTCAAAGTACTTTCCACAGAGGAGTTTGAAATTTCATTTCAGGAAGTGGTGCCCATAAACATTTCGGTGGGCGATGCCCTGGAGAACCTGAGCTGGACACCGGATGCCCATATAGCCCACAACCGCTTCCTGAGTTGCCGTGCCCGGGGAGTTCTGATTTCCACCCCCGGAATGGTGCTGATTGAAGGCAACCATTTCGAGTCCAGCGGGGCTGCCATCCTGATTGCCGGAGATGCCAACAACTGGTATGAGACCGGAGCCGTAAAGGATGTGACCATCCGAAACAATGTGTTTGCCGATCCCTGTCTCACCTCGCTTTATCAGTTCTCGGAGGCGATCATCAGCATCTACCCGGAAATCCCCGATCCGGATGCCAGCAAGGAAAAGTACCACCGGAACATACACATTCTGGACAATGAATTTCATCCCTATGATTACCCCGTACTCTATGCAAAATCGGTGGACGGATTGAAATTCAAGGGCAACAGCCTGACCCGAAGTCATCGCTTTCCCTCCTTTCACCCCAGGAAGTATACCTTTAGTTTCCTGTCCTGCCGAAATGTAGAAATCTCAGGTAACTCAATTTCAGACGAGGTCCTGGGAAAAAATATACTTTTGGAAGGAACGCCTGCAGAGGAGCTGCACCTGGAAGGGGATCAAGGCCTGAGCATAGAATCCTTGGAATAGGCAGCTTTATGCTTATTCAGTCAGCACTCTGCTTTCACCCTTCTCCAAGTTGAGAGTCAGGATCTCCGGGTCCGCACCCCTCCCAAAGGGATCGGCCAGGTGAAGAGTTCCTGATTTTTCTGCGCTGATTTCCACCCGGACAAGCTTCCCATCCTCCATATGAGCGGATACCAGGAAAGCTCCTTCCGTTCGCAGCTTCTGAAAACTGACTTCTTTCCATGCCTTCTGAATGGCCGGGAAAAGGCGGACTACACCCGTATGGCTCTGCAGGAGCATTTCGTGTATGCCCGAGGCAAAGGCGAAATTGCCTTCCAGGGTAAAGGGGCGGTAGGTCATTTTACTTTTCCCGGTGCCTGATTGGTCCCCGTTCACATGGAAGCTGTTGCTCAGGGTAAAACAGGTGGCAAAGTCACTGAGGGCCTCCGCTGCCTTTTCCCCTTCCAGGGCCCTGGCATAGAGGTTCCCCTGCCAGCTGTAGCTGTAACCGGTCCAGTTGTCAGGCCCCTTCTTTTCCAGGTTCCTGAGGGTATTGTTAATCACCTTTTTCTCTGCTGGCCCGTGAGATACATCCACCAGGCCCAGGGGGTGAAAAGCCATGAGGTGGGAGAAGTGTCGATGCGATTCGTGGTAAGGGAAACCAGGAGCAAACATCAGTCCCGTTTCCGGATCCACTGCCAGCGGTGGCCATTCATCCAGAATCTTTTCCCATCGCTTTGCCTCTTCCTCAAAGCCCAGTTCTGTGGCCAGTTCAGCTGCAGCAGCATAGGTAAAAAGGATGAGGGCCAGGTCATAGTTGGTGGTCTGTTCAAACCATGCTTCCCGACTGTTGTCGAAGATCTCCGGACTGGAGCTAAGGGGGAGTTTTCTGATTCCTGATGCATCTTTCACAGCAATTTCATCTAGGAAGATGGCCACCTCCTTGAGCCAGGGATAAGCCCGCTCTTTCAGGAAGTCCTCATCCTGGCTATACTTCCAATGGAGATAGAAGTGCTGTCCCAGCCAGGCCGAGACAGTGGCCCCAAAGGAATACTGGATCCATCCGCCCATGGGTACTCCGGTAAGG
>SPBY01000244.1 GCA_004525825.1 Bacteroidia bacterium | reverse complement strand
GGATCATGAATCTGCACCTTCCCTGGCTCCAGTCCCCAGGTCCTCGACATGATCAAAGCCGTGTTCAGGGCCCTGCTGGCAGGACTGGTCAGAATCAACTCTGGCACGATGCCCTTCTCCTGCAGGCGCTTGGCCATCTCGGCCGCATTCAGAATTCCTCGTTCTGCCAGGGGACGGTCAATGTCGTCCAGACCATTATGGTCCCAGCTGGATTTTGCGTGTCTTATGATTATCAGTCTGCGTTCCATGTTACAGTAGGTTGCTGGCCAGGTCGGCCAAATAACTCCGCTCGCCCTTCACCAGGTGCACATGAGCAAAAATATCCTGACCCTTCATGCGATCGGCAAGGTAAGTCAGCCCGTTGGATTTTGTATCCAGGTAGGGTGAATCGATTTGTTGAATATCTCCGGTGAACACCATTTTTGTGCCTTCCCCGGCCCTGGTGATGATGGTTTTCACTTCATGAGGAGTCAGGTTCTGTGCCTCATCCACAATGAAAAATACCCTGGAAAGGCTCCTGCCCCGAATATAGGCAAGAGGGGTGATCAGCAATTTGTCGGTTTGTTGCATCTCTTCGATGCGAGAATACTCCTTGCTTTGCTGCTTAAATCTTTGCTTGATGACCGACAGGTTGTCGAATAGTGGCTGCATATAGGGACCGATCTTCTCATCCACATTTCCCGGAAGGTAGCCAATATCGCGATTGCCCAGCGGCACAATGGGCCTGGCCAGGAAAATCTGGGTGAACATTTTACGCTGATGTATGGCGGATGCAAGAGCCAGCAGCGTTTTACCTGTCCCTGCTTTTCCTGTGAGCGCCACAAGTTGTACTTCCGGTCTCAGCAATGCATCCAGGGCAAAAGTCTGTTCGGCATTGCGAGGATCAATGCCGTAGGTCCGGGTTTTCTCCACCCGGTTAATCACCTTATTAAATGGATCGTAATGACCCAGTCCGCTCCTCGACTCGTTCCTGAATATAAAGTACTGGTGTGCCACCGGAGGCTTGGTGAGCCCGAAACGCCTTACCGGAACGCCCTCAATGGACTCGTACATGTCTGAGATCACCGTATGATCCTCCACATCGTTGGATTTTACATTCTCGTAAATATCCTCGATGTTCTGAACCATGTCGTTGTGGTAGTCCTGGGCCATGATTCCCAGCGACTTGGCCTTCATCCTCAAATTGATGTCCTTGGTGATCAGGATCACCGATCGGGCTGGTGAATATTTCAGGTGCAGGTGCTCAGCAATGGCCAGGATCCGGTGATCGGGTGTGTTTTCCGGGAAAGATTCTTTTAGCTTTTCCGTGGGTTTCTGACCGGTACAGATACTCAGTTTACCCTTTCCCCTTCCCAGTGATAATCCCCCGTTAAACAATTTGTCACCGCTGAGTTTGTCCAGTTCCCTGGTAAACTCCCTTGCATGAAAATTGATGATGTCGTTCCCCTTCTTGAACCGGTCCAATTCCTCCAACACCGTGATAGGCACACTGATATCATGCTCATCAAAGTTATGGATGCTCTTATAGTCGTGAAGCAGCACATTGGTATCAAGTACAAAGATCTTGCGAATTATTTTCACTGCAGTTGCCATATATCCCCTCCCATTACGCTAACTTTACAATAAAGTATCTGGGGTCAAAAATAGGTAATATTGCCCCCCTTGAGCGATTGAATTATTCACATTGGCCCAAGTTTTACTCACAATTATGAACCACCCATGAGATGAAAATGATTGACCATATCCTGGACCGTCGAAGTATTCGTCGATATAGCGATCAAAAGATTGATGATAAAACCATTAAAACCATTCTGACAGCAGCCATGTACGCCCCATCCGCAGTGAACCTTCAGCCCTGGCACTTTGTGGTCATCGACCAATGGCCCATAATGGAAAGGATCATGGAGATACATCCTCACGCGAGAATGCTCCGGACTGCTTCTCACGCAGTGGTGGTATGTGGTGATCTAGAGCTCCAGCACGACGATGGATATTGGGTGGTCGACTGTGGAGCAGCAACCCAGAATCTTCTGCTGGCCGCACATGCACTGGGACTTGGATCTTGCTGGGTAGGAATCCACCCCAGGGAGGAACGCAAAATAGCTTTTTCAAGGCTCTTATCCCTGCCCTCCCATGTCCTGCCCTTTGCCCTGGTAGCCCTGGGATACCCGGAGGAGCAGAAAGCCCGGCCGGAACGCTTCCATCCGGATAAGGTGAAGCACAACGGATGGGATACATCCTTTTTCCAGGAATAAGCGGCCAGGGATGAACTACCAGGATACCATTCACTTCCTTTTCAACAGCCTGCCGATGTACCAGCGAGTGGGCAAGGCTGCCTACAAGGAGAACCTTGACAACTCACTTCGTCTGGATGAATACTTCCGCCATCCCCACCGCAGTTTTGCCACCATCCATGTGGCGGGTACCAATGGCAAAGGATCGGTAAGCCACATGCTGGCATCGGTGCTTCAGCAATCGGGATTAAAAACAGGACTTTACACCTCCCCTCACCTGCTCGATTTCAGGGAGCGCATCAGGATCGACGGAGCACCCATCCCCAAAAGTGAGGTAAGCGCTTTTGTAGGGTCCCACCATGCCATTATAAATGAGCTGACACCCTCTTTCTTTGAAATGACCGTGGCCATGGCCTTTGACCATTTTAAGCGGCATAAGGTGGATGTGGCAGTCATTGAAACTGGAATGGGTGGAAGGCTCGACTCCACCAACATCATCGCTCCGGTACTCTCCATAATCACCAACATCTCACTGGATCACACCGAATTCCTGGGTAGCGATCCGGCTTCCATCGCCAGGGAAAAAGGGGGGATCATCAAAAAGGATGTTCCACTGATCATAGGGAGGGCCGGCTCACCTGCCGAAGAAGTTCTTCTCAGCATGGCGGCAAGACTTAACTCCAGGGCGATCACTGCCGGCCGCATCTATGAATCCTTGTTTCATACCCTCGATGCAAAGGGCTCCATGCATCTTAGTATCCGTAAAAGCAATCCGGATGCCACCGAGCTACCTCCCACTCAAACCTTTGTCTGCGACCTAAGCGGCAACTACCAGATCGAAAACATCCTAACCGTCCTCACCGCCATTGGGGAGCTGCAAAGGCTTGGATGGCAAATCTCCAGTTCGGATCTAAGGGAGGGTTTGGCCCAGGTGAAGAAGAACACCGGGATCCAGGGGAGGTGGCAAACCATAGGGCACAATCCAAGGAGTATCTGCGACACGGCGCATAACGGCGACGGCATAGCTGCAGTGATCCGACAGATCGAGCAAATTCCGAGGAAGAGGCTCCACATGGTATGGGGCATGGTCAGCGACAAGGATCTGGATGCCATCCTCCCACTGCTCCCGGCTGATGCACTTTACTATTTTACTCCCTCCAGTGTCCCTCGATCTATGGATGCAGAATTCCTGTGCCTGCGTGCCGTAGAGAAGGGACTGAAAGGAAGAGCCTGGACCGGGGTTAAGGAAGCCTACCTGGAGGCCCAAAAGGCAGCGGGGCCCGATGACCTGATATTCACAGGGGGAAGTACATTTGTGGTGGCCGACCTTTTAGAAATGAAAAAATAGTTTACTTTATATCCCAAAGGAGAGGAATATTCCCATGCAGTATAAAGAAATCTGTTTCGATGCCATGGAGGTGGTTAAAAAAGCAGCAGCCTTCATAAGGGAGCGGCACGAAAACAGGAATGAGCTTGTCTTTGAGGAAAAAGGCAGGCAAAACTTCGTCACCGAGGTGGACCTGATAGCGGAACAGATCCTGGTATCGGGACTTTCAGAGGTGCTGCCCGCGGCTGGTTTTATTACCGAAGAGGGTACCAGTACCCTCAGGGGTGAGTCTTTTAACTGGGTAATAGATCCGATTGACGGGACCACCAATTTCATCCATGGTGTTTTTCCTTTTGCCATCAGCGTGGGACTTGCCAAAGAGGATGAGGTAGTGGCAGGGATCATCTATGAATTCGGACTGGATGAATATTTCTATGCATGGAAAGAAGGAGGTGCCTGGTTAAACGGCTTACCTATTCAGGTGAGCAAGGTGGCAACTGTGGGACAGTCTCTGATTGCCACTGGCTTCCCCTATACCAATTTCACCTACCTGGAAGAGTTTATGCAAAGCATGGACCACTTCATGAAACATTCACACGGATTAAGGCGGCTTGGTTCTGCCGCCACCGATATCGCCTATGTGGCCTGCGGCCGTTTCGACGGATTCTATGAGTATGGCTTGCATCCCTGGGACATTGCCGCTGGCATTGTCCTTGTCCAGGAAGCCGGTGGAAAAGTCAGCGATTTCAGCGGCCATGAAGACCCCCTCCACAAAGAGACCTTTCTCTCTTCCAATCACCATATATTCAACGAGTTCCTGAATTCTGTTCAGAAAATCATGCTGCCCAAATGAAGCTTGTTTCCATCGTCATACTAAACTGGAACGGAAAGAGCTTTCTGGAACAATTCCTTCCCACCCTGATAAAACATACCAAACACCCTGATGCAGAGATAGTGGTGGCCGATAATGGGTCGACAGACGACTCTATGGAATTCATGGAAAAGGAGTTTCCATCCATCCGAACCCTCAGGCTGGAGAAAAATCATGGATTCAGCGGGGGATATAACCGGGCGCTGGAGCAGATCGACTCTACTTACTACCTCTTACTCAATTCAGATATCGAGGTATGCGAAGGGTGGCTGGACCCCCTGTTAAAGGAGATGGAGGAAAATGAAAGGGTGGCAGCCTGTACACCGAAGATCCTTAACTATCACCAAAAAACACATTTTGAGTATGCCGGTGCAGCAGGCGGATTCATCGACAGGTTTGGTTATCCCTTTTGCCGGGGAAGAATCTTCGATGCCATGGAAGAAGATCTGGGTCAATATGACGAAAGCACCGAAATATTCTGGGGCACAGGAGCCTGCCTGATGATCAGGTCCGAGCTCTGGAAAGAAGTGGGTGGACTGGACGATCTGTTTTTTGCCCATATGGAAGAGATCGATCTCTGCTGGCGACTGAAGAGGATGGGTCATGTCATCCTGTCGGTACCTTCTTCCAAGGTTTACCATGTGGGAGGAGGAACCCTGGAAAGGGGGAATCCCATGAAGACCTTCCTGAACTTCAGAAACAACCTGCTGCTGCTCCACAAAAACCTCCCCCCTGACAAGCGTGCTAGTACGCTTTTTATCAGGAAGATCTTCGACGGAATATCTGCGCTCCGCTTTCTGCTGCAGGGTGCCTTCAAGGACTTTTGGGCTGTGTTGCGGGCACACAGGGCCTTTTATGGGATGAAAAAGAGTTATAGAGGGACAAACAAGCTCAACAAAACCGCTAAAAATGGCGTTATTGTAAGCGGAATATATCCAGGTAGCATTGTCACCGATTTTTTCCTAAGGGGAAAGAATAGCTTCCAACAACTGGACCAGGGGTTCAGGCAGAAGCAGATGTAGCAATGATACAGGGACTTACATGTAAAAAGACACAAGATGAGAAGTAAAATAAATGAACTGTGTGACGACGTAAATAATCTTCCCCTTGTCCTGAAAAACAGT
>SPBY01000668.1 GCA_004525825.1 Bacteroidia bacterium | reverse complement strand
TTTGTTAAAATTTCCACTCCGGGAAACAAATCTGATAATTATTGGTTATTATAGCTGGAAAGTAATTGTTGGGGTGCAAGGCAAGTTGCGAATCTTTTGAGGGTTTTAGGGAGATAGCAGCTTGCCTTCTTTTTTTAATTTTCTGTTGTTGGGCTATGTTCTAAGACAGACCCATTCCCACCGAGACACAAAACAGCTTTGTTATCTTTGGAACAGTTAAGCTGATCCAGATGATTAATCGTCAACTCATTGAACCCAAGAGTATTGTAGTTGTTGGTGCTTCCAATAATATCTCCAAACCAGGCGGAAAGTTGCTCCATAATATCCGAACCGGAACTTTCAGTGGATCGCTATATTCGGTGAATCCCAAAGAGGATGAGATACAGGGGCTTCCCTCATACAGAGAAGTGAAGGACCTGCCTTCCACCGACCTGGCGTTCCTGGCAGTACCGGCCCCGTTATGTACGGCTATTGTGAAAGAGCTTGCCGAGACCAAGGGGACCAGGGCTTTTATTATTGTTTCGGCCGGATTCGCTGAGGAGAACAGTGAGGGGGAGCTCATTGAGAAGGAGATTGTGGAGATTTGCAGGACCCACGAGGCCGCATTGATAGGCCCCAATTGCATTGGGGTCATGACTCCGTCTTACCAGGGCGTATTTACACTTCCCATTCCTAAGCTGGATTCTCAGGGATGCGATTTTATTTCAGGCAGTGGCGCCACAGCTGTTTTTATTATGGAGGCGGGATTGCAGAAAGGGCTCAGGTTCAACCATGTATTTTCTGTGGGTAACTCAGCTCAGCTGGGTGTGGAGGATGTATTGCAGTACCTCGATGAAACCCATTCCAAGGATCACTCCTCCAGGGTCAAAGTCCTCTATTTTGAAACCATTAAGGAACCTGCACGTCTGCTCAAACATGCCAAATCACTGATTGGAAAAGGATGCAGCATCGCAGCCATCAAAGCCGGAACCACTGATGCTGGCAGCCGGGCAGCTTCCTCACATACCGGGGCCATGGCCAGTTCAGACATGGCTGTGGATGCACTCTTCCGGAAAGCCGGGATTGTGCGATGCTACGGAAGGGAGGAGCTGACCACCGTTGCATCGGTGATGATGCATCCACCTCTGAAGGGAAAGAACCTTGCCATCATCACTCATGCAGGGGGTCCGGCCGTAATGCTTACCGATAAGCTTGCCCAGGGAGGAATGGATGTTCCGCATCTGGAGGGACCGAAGGCAAAAGAATTACTTAGTCATCTCTTTCCGGGATCTTCGGTGGCCAATCCCATCGATCTTCTGGCCACAGGCAATGCCGAACAGGTGGGCATGAGCATTGATTATTGTGAGCGCTTCTTTAAGCAGATTGATGGCATTGTGGTGATTTTCGGAACGCCGGGACTGACCCCTGTTTTTGATGTGTATAAGGTATTGCGGGAAAAAATGCAGCAATGCACCAAGCCCATTTACCCGGTTCTCCCTTCTGTCATCACAGCAGCCAGTGAGGTAGAAGAGTTTTTATCACACGGAACCATCAATTTCCCTGATGAAGTTCAGCTGGGTGAAGCATTGACCCGCATCTATGGCACAGAGGCTCCTGCCAAAAGTGAAGCCCCTCCTCCGGGGATGGATCTGGAGGCAATCAGACAAATGCTTGAAGGGGCGGAAGAGGGCTACCTGGAGCCCGGAGTGATTCAGAACATCCTGGATGCTGCCGGCATACCCAGAGTAAGCGAAGGTGTGGCCACAGATGAAGCTTCCCTGTTTACCCTTGCGCATAGTACCGGCTTTCCCCTGGCCATGAAAGTGGTGGGACCGGTTCATAAATCGGATGTTGGCGGAGTGGCTCTTGGGATCGACAATGATTTGGACCTGATGGAACAGTTTGAACGCATGAGTCTGATTGAAGGATGCACAGGGATATTGCTTCAACCTATGCTTGAGGGGATTGAGATATTTGCAGGAGCCTTATATGAACAAGGTTTCGGGCATTTGGTTTTGTGCGGTATCGGGGGCATTTATGTGGAAATAATTAGAGACATGGCCAACGGACTGGCCCCTTTATCTACAGCGGAGGCCAAGAGGATGATCAGCTCTCTTAGAGGATATAAAATGTTGGAAGGGATGCGGGGACAGAAGGGAATTAACCTCGGGGCCTATGCTGATATCCTGGTCAGGTTATCAGTAGTATTGCATAAGCATGCGGAAATCGCCGAGCTGGACCTGAATCCCATCATGGGCCGGGGAGATCAGCTG
>SPBY01000406.1 GCA_004525825.1 Bacteroidia bacterium | reverse complement strand
TTAATGACATATTTTCCCTGAACTAATACCTCTGCATGCGCCCTTTTCGTCTTGTGTGAGTTGGCCACGAAAAGCAATTGCCCGTCATCAAGAATTCGGCGCTGATGATAGAGCATGCCATTTCTGGTTTGGTCCTTCATTTCGAACCCATCATTGCTAAGCATTTCTAATGAAGTTGCATCTTCAAGACTGTTCGAAAAAGTCCATTGTTCCGGGTATTTTGCTGACAGATCATTGACTTCGGAGGAAGGCTCACCATCCACCCGGGACACATTCGGGTTAAAGGATAGAATGCGGCCTCCTTTTTCCAGATATTCCGCAAGCAATTCAAGCGTGGAACGATCCATATTTTCCATGGCTGCAGGGATTACTACCAGGGAATAATCGCGCTGGCCAACGGTGAACTTGTCTCCCTTAACGCTGCCTATTGTTTTAATTACGTATTCTGAACCCAGGTCATATTCCAGGTGCTGCTGTTCCATCCGGTACACAAAATCCTTAAAGCCATTTCGAATCCCGTAGATCGTCGGATTTCTTACTTTACGTGAAAAGTACATCCATGCAGAGGTAGTGGGTTGAAGCACCAGGATTTGGTTAATTTGTTGTCCGGCAGACATGGCCATACTTACACGCCCAATGTAATCGCCCATGAGTTTGTAATGGTCCCACCAGGGTTCGTGGTAAGAAAAAGAAGGCGGATAATCGAACTTGCGAACCCCATTAAGCGAATAGTAGGAGAGATGCTGGTTTACAAAGTTTACGCCCAACACACATTGCCAGTCAACCAGTCTTTTTTGCTCTTCAAAATTCATTTCCCATCCACCTCCTCCATAGGTTTCACTCAGGGTACGCATTCGTCCGGCCTGGTTGGCTGCACTGCGCAACTCGCGTATGGCTCGATCGTTTCCAAATTGTCCACCCTGACCGGCTGTGTCCAGGCGGTTCCCAAGCATATCAACGCCGGGTTGCTGATGCCAGATATAAAAAGCGGATTCATCAAATCCATCTGTAGGTTCCGGCCAGCCATGTTCCCAGTAGTGACCTGTCCATGCTAAATTGTTTTCATCGCAGTAGGTACTCCACGGTATGGCCCAGCGGTCTATAAAAAGTTCCAGAAGAAGTTCATAGTAGTCATGTCGAACCTTTTTCCAATTTCCCCTTTCTTCAACCAGGGAAGGAAGGTTTGTTCGCAGATCGTATCCCCAACGCCCCTGAAAAGCATCCCATAGATCGGGAGTCCACCGCATCATAGCGCCACCCGACATGGCGGCTTCAAGGTTGGGTTCATCGGTAAAAATACCTGGCAATGTTTCTCCAAAATCGCTACGGTTCTTTTCATAACCTCGGGTCATGGTGATTTCCAGGAATTTATCTGTGACCCCTTTGTACAAAAGGTCGACATAAGAAAAGCCCCCGTACCATGGCGACTTCCCCGGATAAGTTTTTTCAAAGAGATAATATGTCCCTGTTTTTCCTTTCTCGCTCTCCAGGGAGCTTGTAATATCCACAAACCCATCTCCACTTTTTTTCAAAATAACTTCAGGATCACGAATTGGAAGATCATCCAACCTTTCCCCGACATGCATGATTAATCCGGTTCCGTGTTTATAAGAATCGGGCATTTCTGCCGGAACATGACCTCCTGCAAATCCCGAAGGGTATGAATTCTCATCGTAGATCCAAACTTTCATATCCAGCTCTTTCCCTTTCTGAAGGGTGTAATCAAACAGATGAAACCAATCATCGGACAGATACTCGGTAAGCAGTCCGGGACGCGGATGCACGAAGACACCACCAATTCCGGCTTTTTTGAATTCTTTCATCTGGAAATCAATCCCCTCTTCGCTAATTTGTTCGTTCCAGTCACAGAGCGGGGCACTGCGGTATTCCGAGGAGGATCGGCAAACAGGGTTCTCAATTCTTCCACAGAATGAATGCCGTCTGCAACAGGTTTTTGGCTGCAGGCAAAAGCGAGTACTAGAGATGCAGCTATTATCACCTTGGTGAATGGAGGAGTTCTTTTCATATGTGCTTTAATCATCAGGTTGGACCTAAATTTACATTTTTCTCATTGATTCACCCATGAGTGAAGATTCCAGGCACATCAGGCACCCAAGGCCAAATGTAAATGAGCAGTTAGTTCTTGATAATTAATGAAATTTGAAACGGACTGATTTACTGATGCATAAGCTCTGAATTGAGGTGCTCATTCACACTGAAATCTCCAGATACCTGCCCGGTTCAACCAGTCGTTTTTTTGTCTTTCTGGTCCTCAAGCCGGTCTTGTTGCCATTGTTCGACAGATACGATATAGGATGCTGGATCCTGTATTATCCGTGAGGAATTATTCCGTAAAAATCAAGGCACCGGTAAACAGGATCAGTGAGTATTTGACGCTTTTCATCCTTGTATATAATGTGCCGGCAAATTTTATAGATCTTGTGTGAAAATGAAGCCTTCTACATAATCATAAAAGAAAAGGGTAAATTGCTATGATGGAAGAGGAAAAAAACCAATCCCAAAGCCTTGAAAATAGTCCTCAAAGTCAAACAACACTAAAACTAGATTTAAATTTTTAAGAATTTAACATTATGGAAGATCTTAAAAGAAGAGCATTTTTAAAGAAAACAGCCGCTATTTCGGCAGTAACCCTGGTAAGCCCCTCAATCGCTTTTGGTTCTAAAGCTAATTCAGCAATACGAATGGGAATTATTGGATGTGGAGATCGGGGTACACATGTAATCTCCTCAATGTCTCAGCATACAAACATTAATATTGTTGCAATGGCCGATCTGTTCAGAGACAAACTTGACGCATCCAAAACCATACTTGACCGTCAAAATAAGGGGAAGGGATTCTCCGAAATTTCAAAATCATACACATATGTTGGTTCAAAGGCCTATGAACAACTTCTAAACAACAAAGAGATTGATGCGGTTCTGATCTCATCTCCAGCATATACACATGCCGATTTTATGGTAGCAGCCGCAGCAGCCGGAAAGCACATTTATTGTGAAAAACCCGTATCACCAGATGTAGCGGGCTGTAGAAAGGTCGAACGGGTAGGCATTGAATATGATGGCAAATTAAGTATGACCATTGGTTTTCAAATACGACATGCAAGCCCGTATGTTGAAATGGTTAAGCGCATTCATCGGGGCGATATTGGTGAAATACTGAGTGCCCAAATCTGTTATCTTGCTGGTAAATCAGGGGTGACTGATATTGGTGGTTTATCATATGATGAAGCAAGGATCCGCAACCAATACCATTATCATGCTCTGTCAGGCGGCACACTTCTCGATCAAAGCATTCATATGATTGACGTTTGTAACTGGGCGCTCCAAAAAAATCCATCGAAAGCTATGGCTACAGGTGGAAAAGACAAGACTCAAAACATTTGGTGATACCTGGAAGCATTTCCAGGTGTTGTACGATTACGATGAGATCGGCGTTTCATTGCATGCAACCCAATATGGACAGGGCTTTGGTGATGTATGTGCCCGGTTTAAAGGAACTGAAGGTATGGCTGAGGCGCATTATTCAGGAGGGGTTTTTATTATAGGAAGTAAACCTTGGGATTCGGGCGTTGTGAAATGTGGCGAAACAAAAATTACTGAGGAAGAGAGAGGCAGTGGCGTTTTCTTATCATCGCTGGAGGATGCAGATGCCAATAAAGAAATACGCTTTATTAATAGTATCGAATCAGGTAAATACCTAAATGAGGCAAAGTCAGGAGTTGATTCTACGCTTTCAGCAATTATGGGAAGAGAAGCGGCTATGTCGGGCGATTTGGTCTCCTGGGATGAACTTCGCTTTTCAAATGCCAGATTAGATCCGGAGTTGA
>SPBY01000585.1 GCA_004525825.1 Bacteroidia bacterium | reverse complement strand
GTATCTGGAAGTAGTGCCCAAACTGGGTATGAGGAATGTACTGTACGTAATTTACTATCGCCTGCTAAGAAAATCAGGATTGCTCAAGAGGAAATTTAAGGTACAAAAGATCCTGGTGAAGGGTCCGGTATTCTCTAAATGCTCCACAGTGCCCGATTTCCCCGAAGATTGGGAGCTTAAGCTCCTGCAGCAGGCAGATGATATCATGGGTGGACTGCTCCCCTACTATTCCCATCACTGGATGCAGCAATCCACCCCTCCCAACTGGTTTCTGAATCCCTTCAATGGTAAAGAATGCCAGGAAACCGGTAGCCACTGGACTCAGATTTCAGATTTCAACGGGGAACTTGGTGATATCAAGAATGTCTGGGAAGCATCCAGGTTCTCATGGCTGGGGATCCTGGCCAGGGCTTTCGCTGTAAGCGGTAAGAGGGTCTACCTCGATACCCTGAACCTTTGGCTAAGCGACTGGATGGAAAAAAATCCTGTAAATCAGGGACCTAACTGGAAATGTGGACAGGAAGCATCCTACAGGGTATTTGCATTGCTGAATGCTGCAAACATACTGGATCAGGCTGAGGCGCCCTCCGGACTGCTCATGGCGATGATCAGGCTGCATCTGGAAAGGATATATTTAAACATTGAGTATGCCTTTGCCCAGCGTAACAATCATGCCACCAGTGAGGCAGCAGCTCTCTTTGTAGGAGGTAACTGGTTGCTGAAGGTGCTTGCATCAGATCAACAAGAAGTCAGGATATATGCAAAGAAAGGAAGAAAGGCCCTGGAACGCCTGGTGCGTGTCCTTAGCTATGAAGATGGGAGCTTTACACAGCATTCTGTGGTATACCATCGCCTGTTTCTGGATACACTGAGTACTGTGGTATTCTGGACCAGGAAACTGGTTCTCCAGGAATTTACTCCGGAATTTTATGCCCAGGCCCAAAAGGCCTGGAACTGGTTGTATGCACTGAGCGATGCATCAGGGAATAGCCCCAACCTGGGTTCCAACGATGGAACCCTCCTACAAAGCAATCATTCCTGTGACTATCGTGATTTCAGGCCCTCCTTGCAACTGGCTTCTGTGTTGTTACATGGGATTCCGGCTTTTGCCAAAGGATCTTATAATGAGGCGCTTAACTGGTATGGAATCAAGAATTATCCTGACAATAAGGAAGCCTTGAATAAACTTTCGCAGGTATTTAAATCTGGGTATGTGATCATGAATGGAGGAGCTTCCTGGGCGCTACTGAGGTTCCCGTTCTATAAATTCAGGCCTGCCCACAATGATGCCTTGCATTTTGACCTCTGGGCAGAAGGCAAAAATCTCCTATTTGATTCAGGAAGTTATTCTTACAATCCTGAACCCGGTAGCAAGGTTCCCGATTTGAAATCGGTTCATGCGCATAATACCCTTTCTTTTGACCACATGGAACAAATGCCCAGGTTGGGACGTTTTCTCCTGGGCAAATGGTTAAGACCACATTCAGTGGGGCAGATTGTCTCCTTCGCTGAGCATTCCGGAAGCTGGGAAGGTTCATACAAGGATGCCTTTGGCAATATGCACCTAAGAAGAATTACCTGGAATGACCGGCAGTGGGAGATCCTTGATCGCTTCAGCGGGGACGCAGCAAATGTTGAGATTGGATTTAATTTCGATGAGTGTGAATATAGCCTGGATCAGAAAACAGGTATACTTACACTGCCATGGGGCAGAATTACTGTTTCCACTAGTTCAAAGCTGGCTGTGAGATCTCATATGGCATCTCAATACTATCTTCAATACCTGGATAGCAGTCGCCTGGTAATCTCCGCAAAGAACAATTCTGAGCTAACAACTACCATAAATATCTTTTAATGAAAGTCCTTTATTTCCATCAGTATTTCTGTACTCCCGAAGGCAATGCAGGGATCCGTTCCTATGAGATGGCCTTACATCTGGTTAAGCAGGGCCACAAAGTTACCATGGTCTTTGTGGAATCGCCCCGCCTGAAATCGCCTCTCGAAGGAGATCCTTATAAAAAGGGCAGGCGAAGGGGGAGTTACGAGGGGATAGATCTGATTGAATTCAATTTGGCCTACGACAACAAGTTGAGTATTCTGGCTCGTTCCTTCATATTTATTCGTTACTCCCTCAAGAGTATCCGCCTGGTTTTCAAAGAAGATTTTGATGTGGTTTTTGCGACTTCCACCCCGCTGACTGCCGGCATACCCGGAATAGTCATGAAGCTGATGGGAAAGAGAAAGCCCTTTGTTTTTGAAGTACGGGATTTGTGGCCGGAACTTCCCCGGGAAATGGGTGTGATAAAGAACAAATTCCTTTTATGGTCCATGGGAGTTCTGGAAGGCCTGTCTTACAATAAGGCCGATGCATGTATCGCCCTGTCTCCAGGGATAAAAGAAGGCATAGAGAAAAAACTGAAGAGCAAGAAACCCGTCTACCTGATTCCCAACGGTTGCGACCTGGAGCTTTTCACCCCGGGTGAATCTTCAAAGACCCTCATACCGGGTTGTGAAGAAGAGGATTTCGTAGCTGTTTTCATAGGTGCACATGGCATGGCCAATGGACTGGATGCAGCTCTGGATGCGGCGGCTGTGCTCAAAGAAGATCCTAATCACGCAAATATTAAAATTGTGCTTATGGGCGACGGAAGGCTCAAGGAGGGTCTGATAGCCAGGGTGAAAGACGAGGGTCTCGATAATGTCCTGCTCAATGACCCGGT
>SPBY01000684.1 GCA_004525825.1 Bacteroidia bacterium | reverse complement strand
CCAAACCATTGCAGCAATTATGGAAGAGCAAAGTGGTTCAAAACCAAAGATGTGGGGCGATTCCATGGTTGGATTCGGCGATTACCGTTACAAGTATGCCAGCGGCAGGGAAGGGGATTGGTTCCTGGTGGGTTTTTCTCCACGGAAACAGAACCTCACCCTTTACATCATGGGATACCTGGAATTCTACACCGATATCCTGAGAGGACTTGGAAAGTTCAAGCACGGAAAGGGATGCCTCTATATAAAGAAGCTGGAGGACATTGATCTGGATGTTCTTAAAACTCTGATCTCTACTTCCATTAAGCGATTGAAAGATCAATAAACCAGGTATGCGCGCCCCCCTCTTCATACTACTTTATTTCATGTTGTGGGGATCTGCAGTATATTCCCAGGATCCCAAACAAGAGACCGCTTCCCATCCGGCTTTTGCTGAAAGGGTGGGTGATCGGGAACGGATGGTCAGGGACCACATCGAAAACTACCCCTACAACCCGGTCAGGGATCAAAAAGTGCTTACAGCCATGCGCCGGGTTCCCAGGCACCGATTTGTTCCGGCAGAACACCAGGACCTTGCTTACCAGAATAGTCCCCTGCCCATAGGATATAATCAGACCATTTCCCAACCGGTGATTGTGGCCCATATGACCGAATTGCTTGATATTCAACTCAATGATCGCATTCTGGAAATTGGCACAGGCTCAGGTTACCAGGCTGCTGTTCTGGGAGAGTTGTGTAAGCATGTATTCACCATGGAGATTGTTGCCCCTTTAGGCAAGCGGGCCAGCAATTTGCTCAGTGAGCTGGGCTATGACCAGATCAAAGTCAGGATAGGGAACGGTTTCCAGGGATGGCCCGAAGAGGCTCCCTTTGACAAAATCATTGTCACCTGTGCCCCTGACAAAATCCCTCAAGCCCTGCTGGACCAGCTGGCTCCCGGGGGACGGATGGTGATCCCGGTGGGCGGGCAGTTCCAAACCCAGTACATGGTGGAAGTCACCAAAAATCAAACGGGTAAAATTTCCAAGAAAGAGCACTATCCGGTGCGCTTTGTGCCCATGACTGGGGAAACGAAGGAATAGATTATCAGAGAAAGCTTTTTTCTTCCCCAGCGGCACTTCCATGCATATCAGAAATGCCAGAAAAGTGAGAGATTCACCGAACTGAAGATCAGTCCCACCCCCAGCTCCCCGTCACCGTCAATGGATTCATAGCTAAATACATTGTTCGAGGCTGCCACGGACCAGCTGGGACTGAACCAGTATTGCAGGCCCAACCTGGCTCCAAGGGAATAGTTGAAATAATCACCTCCGTCGATGTTGGTGTTGTTATCACCTCCTCCCACTCCCACAAAGGCATCCCCGTAAAAAGAGAACCGATCAACAATGGGTATGTAATACCTGAAGTAGGGTTCAATGCCCCACTCGAATGCATTGTTTCCACTTGAAAAAATTAGGGCTCCTCCAACTCCGATTCTTTCACCGACCATGATTCCAAAATTAGGACCTATGGTGAGATCCAGGTTTGACATGGAACCAAAAGCTACCTGGCCTCCCAGCCACATGGTGCGGGAATCACCACTGTTGTTAGTCTTTTGCTCATTCTGAGCTGCTACACCACATACCAGTAGAATACTAAATGCCAAGGTTAATAGTCGTTTCATTTTAGTGCGGTTTAGGTTGTTTAAGCAGAGTTTTCTTTTCGAAATTTATAGCTATCTGCCAGTCTCGTTAAGCACACCGGTGCGTGTTTTGAGGAATTTCAGGATCACATAGGCCAGGACCGAAATGGCACAGCCAGCCAGAAAAACAAGGTTGTAGTTGCTCTGGTGTTGAATGAGCTCGCCCGTCACATCAAAGGCACAGAATATAAGGAAGAGGGCGGCAAATCCGTTCTTCTCCTTTTTTAAGACCTTCTTCCAGCTGAAAGAAAGATCAGATTTCACAAAACCTTTGAACCTGGGCACAAATGCAGGAACCGTTTCTGACCATTCCAGGTAGGAGGCCCCAAATTTTCCCCGGAGGAATTGCTCCTCCGCAAACATGATTCTTTCGTAGTAGATCCAGTAGAACAGGCAGAATACCAGGATGAACCAAAGGTTACCGGTAAGCATGGCCGGTCCCAGCCACATGAAGAAGTTGCCCAGGTAGAGGGGGTGCCTGACCACCGAATAGATGCCCGTG
>SPBY01000079.1 GCA_004525825.1 Bacteroidia bacterium | reverse complement strand
GGTCGGGCCAGGCTGAATTATATCAATACCGAACATCCCCTTCTGCGTAACCTGAAATCCAACACCCAGGTGTGGATGTCCCATGGCGACACCATCAATTCTCTTCCATCTGATTGTGAGATCATTGCAAGCACAGATGACGTCAGGGTAGGAGCTTACGCATCCACCAGGGAATCAACTTACGGACTGCAGTTCCATCCCGAAGTATATCACACCACCGAAGGAAAGACCATCCTCTTTAATTTCCTGGATGAGATCTGCGGGTGTGCCATGGACTGGACTCCCGAGACCTTTGTGGAAAGCACTGTGAATGAGTTGAAAGCTAAGCTGGGTAATGACCGTGTGGTGCTGGGCTTATCGGGTGGAGTAGATTCCACGGTAGCCTCCATCTTATTGCACCGTGCCATCGGACCCAAACTTACCTGCATCTTTGTGGACAACGGACTGCTCAGGAAAGATGAGTTTTCCACCGTTCTTGAATCCTACAAGGAGCTGGGACTTAATGTAATCGGAGTAGATGCCAGCGACAGGTTCATTGATGATCTGGAGGGAATCACCGATCCTGAAGCCAAACGAAAAAGCATAGGAAAGAACTTCATCAGAGTATTTGAAGAGGAGGCCAAAAAACTGGATGATGTGAAGTGGCTTGGCCAGGGTACCATCTATCCCGATGTGATCGAATCGGTTTCTGTCAATGGTCCCTCGGTCACCATAAAGTCGCATCACAACGTGGGCGGACTTCCAGATATCATGCATTTGAAAGTGGTGGAGCCTTTGCGACTGCTCTTCAAGGATGAAGTCAGAAGGGTAGGGAAGGCCCTTGGTATCTCCCCGTCCTTTCTGAAGCGGCATCCCTTTCCGGGACCCGGTCTGGGTATCCGTATTCTGGGAGAGATTACACGTGAGAAGATCCGTTTGGTGCAGGAAGCCGATGATATCTACATCAAGGCACTCCAAAAGTTCGGTCTGTATGACCGAATTTGGCAGGCAGGAGCCATTCTGCTACCGGTTCAATCGGTGGGGGTCATGGGGGATGAAAGAACCTATGAATACGTGGTGGCACTGAGGGCAGTAACTTCTACCGATGGAATGACGGCCGACTGGGGACACCTTCCCTATGAAGTACTGAGCAAGGTATCCAGCGACATTATCAACAAAGTACGCGGAATTAACCGGGTGGTCTATGATATCAGCTCCAAGCCGCCTGCCACCATCGAATGGGAATAGTAAACTCCGGAATTTTTCCAACAAAAACGGCGACAGCTGGTTTAATATAATGAACGATAAGAGAAAGACCATGCATAGAATAGTAAAATTCCTGGTGGGAGCGGTTTTGGTGATTGCGCCCCAGACGTCAAACGCACAGTGGAATGCCGAAGCTTTGAAGCTGGCACAGGTGATGGAAAAGGTGAGCCGTTTCTATGTGGATACCATAGACGAAAGCGCTGTGGTAGAACGTACCATTGTTCAGATGCTTCACGAGCTGGATCCTCATTCCTCCTACCTGAGTAAGGAGGAGATGGAGGCGCTGAATGAAGAGCTGGAAGGTGAATTTGAAGGCATTGGAGTCAGTTTCAATATCCTGGAAGATACCATTTATATAGTCCGGGCCATTTCCGGAGGCCCCTCCGAGACGGTTGGAATCACGGCAGGGGACAGGATTGTGAAAATCGAGGGGGAGACAGTGGCCGGAACAGGCATTACCACCCGGGATGTGCAGCGCCTTCTGAAGGGTGCCAAAGGAACCAAGGTGAACGTTTCTGTGAAGCGAAGGAATAAAATGGAACTGCTTGAGTTTGGTATTACACGGGATAAGATCCCTGTCTTCAGTCTGGATGCCTCCTACATGGTGAACGATCGGATCGGATACCTGAAGCTGGCCCGCTTTTCTCACACCACCATCGATGAGTTTGAACGGGCTGTGAAAGCTTTGAAGTCACAGGGAATGGAAGACCTGATCGTTGACCTGTCGGGCAACGGTGGGGGGTGGCTTCCGGTGGCTGTGGATCTGGCCGATCATTTACTTTCGGGCGACAAAGAGATTGTGAGTACTGAAGGGGCCAGGGTGCCAAACCGGATATACAAAGCCAGGAAATCGGGCCTTTTTGAAGATGGAAACCTGGTGATTATGATAGATGGAGGTTCTGCTTCGGCCAGCGAGATTGTGAGTGGAGCCGTGCAGGATTGGGACCGAGGGGTCATTGTCGGAAGACGCTCATTTGGCAAGGGACTGGTGCAGCAGCCCTTTATGTTAAGCGACGGCTCACTGATCCGCTTAACGGTGGCAAGGTATTATACCCCCACAGGCAGATTGATCCAGAAACCTTATGAAGAAGGATATGAGGAGTATGCCATGGACCTGATCAACAGGTACAACCAGGGTGAACTTTCCCATGCTGACAGCATCGTTTTTCCTCCCTCTCAACAATACAGGACGCTTACCCTGAACCGGACGGTTTATGGGGGAGGAGGCATCATGCCCGACTATTTTGTCCCCATAGATACAAGCATCTATTCCGACTATTACCGCAGTTTAATTAGCCTGGGAATTTTCAATCAGTTTGTACTTCAGTACGTGGATATGCACCGTGGCGAGCTTTTAAAAAGCTATCCCGACTTTGAAACCTTTAGCAAACGCTATGAGCCTTCCAAAAGTGAGATGGACCAGCTAATCTCTTTTGCCACAGGAGAGGAACTGGAATTCAGGCAGGAGGATTGGAATACCTCCAAAAGTCAGATCACCATGCTGTTTAAAAGCTATGTAGCACGGGACCTGTGGGGAATGGATCAATTCTTCGAGGTCTATAACCATAGTGATGAGGTGTTCAACAAGGCAGTTGAAATCCTGAAGAATCCCTCCATGTTGCATCAGAAACTGGCCAAAGTCGAAGATTAATGATTTCGTGGTTAGGGGCACATTATGTGGAGATCCTGGGCGTGATCTTCAGCATATTGTATCTTTTTTTCAGCATTCGTCAAAACATACTTTTATGGCCATTGGGTATCGCCAGTGCCTTGCTCTATATGGTGGTGTTTTATCAATCAAAATTCTATGCAGATATGGGACTGAATGGCTACTACGTGGTAATCAGTATCTATGGATGGATCCTTTGGAGGAGGGGGAGCAGAGAAGGTGAATCCGGGCTTCCGGTGAGCAGGCTCGGAATGAGGAATGCCGTGGTATTGCTGGTGATTACCTTGGCAGCTTTTGGAATCATTGGAATGATACTTGACCGGTACACAGATTCTCCGGTTCCTTACTGGGATGCATTTACCACAGCGGTGAGCTTTACAGCCACCTGGATGCTCGCAAGAAAAATCCTTGAAAACTGGATTCTGTGGATCATTGTTGATGCAGTTTCCATGGGATTGTATCTTTACAGGGGATTATATCCCACCCTGTTGCTCTTTGCCGTCTATACCACCATGGCTGTGATCGGATACCTTAAATGGTTTCGTGCCTATAAAACCGGGATGCAATGAGACGTGTGCTGATTACCGGTCCGGAGTCCACAGGCAAATCTGAACTGGCCCTTGCTCTGGCGCAGCACTATGGCGGGATCACCGTTCCGGAATATGCCAGGGAATATGTGGAGAAGCTGGATGGACCATGCAGCTACAGCGATGTGGAGCATATTGCAAGGTGGCAGCAGGAATCATACAATCGGGCCATTTTCCCCGGGACTTACGTATTTTTCGATACATGGCTGATCATCACGCGCGTATGGTTTGAGGTAGTTTTTAAAAGGGTCCCATCATGGATAGATGAACAGATTAGTCAGGCCAGGTTTGACGTGGTACTGCTTTGTCATACCGACCTGCCATGGGTGCCTGACGGCGTTAGGGAGAATGGTGGAGATATGCGGGAAGAACTCCAGAAACGCTACCGGGCCCTTATCCGGAGGGAAGGGTGGAATTGCTCTACTGTAAAAGGAATAGGTGAGGAGCGCCTGACAAATGCAATTCGTTTGATTGATAACTGCATGGCTTATGATAAGAGCTGAGAAATTTCATGCAAAGACCCTCAAGGGCCTTGAACCGTTGCTGGCCGAAGAGCTAAAAACGCTGGGGGCAGAAAAGACAGAGGTGGTCAACCGGGGAGTTGACTTCTATGGCGGCAGAGCACTTCTCTACCGGGTGAACCTGGGATCCAGACTTGCACTAAGGGTACTGCTTCCTGTACTTCATTTCCAGGCCACTGATTCCCATGAAATCTACCGTAATGTCAAACGATTTGACTGGTCCCAGTACCTGGACAACCGAATGACTTTTGCCATTGACCCGGTGGTACACTCTCCTTTCTTCAATAATAGTCAATTTGTGGCCCAGAAGGTGAAAGATGCTATCGCCGACCGCTTCAGGGAGATGACTAATCTCAGGCCTTCTGTCAAACGTGAGGAGCCTGATCTGCTGATCAATGTGCATATTTCAGGCAAGTGGGTGACTCTCTCCCTGGATAGTTCCGGAGGATCGCTGCACAAACGTGGTTACAGATCCGGGCATTTTGAAGCACCCTTAAATGAGGTCCTGGCAGCAGGCATGGTGATGATTTCAGGATGGGATGGCACAACTCCTTTTCTTGACCCCATGTGTGGCTCCGGGACGCTGGCCATTGAAGCTGCCCTGCTGGCAGGTGGAATTCCACCTGGAATCTTCAAAAAACAGTATGGATTTGAAAACTGGAAAGATTTTGACAGGGAGTTGATGGAACACGTGGTACATAAGCTATCGGCCGAAAAAGAGGTGGTGGTGCCTATTGTGGCCCGTGATAAGGATCCTGCAGCGCTTGAAGTAACACGTCAACAGGTAAAACAACTGGATCTGCAGCATATAATTACTGTAGAACAGGGCGATTTTATGGATTCTGAGGGTGAGGAAGGTCTTACCCTTATCATGAACCCACCCTATGGGGAGCGTCTTAAACATGATGATTTAGAGTCACTTTACAGTGACATAGGAAGCACCTTAAAACACAGGTTCCCGGGTTCAGATGCCTGGATATTATCGTCCAGCAAAAAGGCGCTGGGCCGCGTGGGTCTCAAACCAGCTTCCAAACGAATCCTTTTTAATGGGGCCCTTGAATGTTCCTATGTGAATTATAAAACCTTCAAAGGCAATTGGAAGGAACATAAAGCCGGGAACGAGAAGGGATAGCGCACGGGGGCTGATTTACCGGATCTTAAAAAAAAATATCGTTTTGAGGCATATAGTTACCAGAACAGTGTTTTTTTATCTATATTAGTTAACGAAACATTTTTTTTATATTTGCTGTTCAGATAAGCAAATTGCTGTCAACAAAAAGAAGCCTAAATGAGCTTTGATATCAATGAGTATTACTCCAGGCTAAGCGGCGGAGATGTTTTAATGGCCTTTAAAGGGAGTATCTCAAGTGAGCTTATAAGTAATGTACTAGAGGTAGTTGAGTCCAGGTTGGATGAATACGACGAAAGCTCAAAAATCCGTAAGAAAGTATACAATGTCCTGGTTGAGAGCCTGCAGAATCTCTATCACCATATAGAAGTTCTGCCCGAAGGGATGCAGAAGGAATTTGATGACAAATTCGGAATTCTGGTGGTAAGCCGGCAGGACGAAAAGTATAAGATATCAACCGGAAACTTCATTACTCAGGACAAAGTGGATGTGCTCAGGAACAAGATTGACAAGATCAATTCCATGAGCAGAGAGGAGTTAAAGGATATGTATAAATTTATCCTTAATCACCAGAGACTTTCTGAAAAGGGAGGCGGGGGTCTGGGTCTTGTGGATATCGCCCGCAAAACAGGAAACCAGCTGGAGTATACATTTGAAAGATACGACGATTTATACTATTTTTTCAATCTCGACGTATACGTTGAGATTGCAATGTGATTATAACAGATAAATAATTGAATATGGAAGCACTTTCGATTGAAGGAACTGCAAAAACACCAAGTGTCAAATTTGACGGACATGAGGGTGTCATAGAAATAAAAGGAAGATCAATACCGGAGAACTCAATCGAGTTTTATAAGCCACTGGTTGAGTGGTTGGAAGAGTACAGCGGTACTCCACTGGATCTTACTCAGGTAAATGTACAACTGGAGTATTTTAATACAAGCTCTTCAAAATGCATCCTTGATGTATTCAAGAAACTGGAAGCCATTCACAAAGGCAAAAGCGAGGTAATCATTAACTGGTATTACGAGGAAGATGATGAAGATATGCTTGAAGCCGGTGAAGATTATGAATCCATCATCAGGGTTCCCTTTAAGATGATTGAAATAGTTGAATAGCAGGCTCCCCTCAATATACTGCAATGAAATTCGGGCTGTCACCTTCTGGTGACAGTCTTTTTTTGTGGCATATGCTCCTACAATTAGCGTCGATGAACTCCCAAGCTTGGTTAGGGAAGCGAATTTCAGAGGCGCCATGCCATATACTCATACAAGCCTAATACGCTTTCCGGGCGGAGATCCGCTCCATAAAATCCAGAAACTTCTTAAGTACCCTGTAGTAAAGAAGAATGTATAAGCTTATGGTCATCAGCCAGATAACCATGACATTGACCCAGATGGTGGGAACAAAAGTCCCTGCAATCATTTTTCGGGGAGCATAGAAATGCGCCTTGACGAATTTGTGGGTGGGATCCAGGTAAATGGGATCTTTTTTCTGGATCATATCCCCCTTGTATTCCGTAAATAAGTGGAGCGATTTGCTATTGGTTACAAACTCCCTCAGGGTTTTGTTGGCGTGTTTATTATTCAGCTCTCTCAGCTCTTCCAGTTCAAAGGACTTTTTTATTTCGTCCACCTTGCTACTCGCAAACTTAAAAGTGGCCGAATAGAAATCCTTCAGAGTCTGCAAGTATTCCCTGGTGTAATCCAGAACCTCGCTATTCACAAACTCCGGCATCAGCTGATCCAAAAATTTCATGGAATAGGTGGGAGTTTCATCATAATAGGTATGTATGATCAGGCGCTCCCTATATTCGTCTCTTATTTCTGTCTGTAGCACACCCAGGTTGTATTTGATCTTTGCAGCCTCTTCGGGTTTGTCCAGGTTCCGTTCAACGAAGGTAAGTTTATTCAGCAATTCCTGAATTTGGCTATTAGCTTTTAGATTGGCGTTGCTCTCCAACTTGTTCCACTCGTAAAAATGTTTCTCGTAATCATTGTTCATGAACTGGTAGGTCGTAAGCGCCTCATAGGCCCAGCGGGCCGTAATGACCTCACCATAAAACGGAATCCGCTTGGGGGAAGATATCTGCGGATTAAGGTTTTCGAACTTGACTATGATCCCGCTTAACATAATCTGGGGGATAACCAGGAAGGGAATCAGGATGTAAATGGTCACCACGGTCTTAAAACTGTCTGAAATAAGAAGCCCCATCACATTGGCCATGGCCCAGGAAGAGAACAGGACCAGCCAGAATTCAAAATACATTCCATGGATGCCCATCACACTGTTGCCTACGATCACAAAGGTAAAGGCCTGGATGGCAGACAAAATGAACTGCACTGCCACCTTGGAGAGGAGGTAGCCCGACCAGCTCAAGTTTAGAAAGGCTTCCCGTTTTAAAATTTTCCGGTCCTTGATGATCTCCTCGGCACTGACAGTGAGCCCCATAAAAATGGCCACAATCACCGACATAAAAATATATACGGGCAGGTTGCTGTTCTGCAAAAGGGTATATTTGAATTCGTTGGATACATCCGAATCGAAATAGCGGACAATGAAGGCAAGCAGGAAGGCCAATAAAGGAGTTTCCAGGAAATTAATGACCAGGTACTGGGTGTCACTCAGTTTTTTCAGGATGTCGCGCTTAATAAAAACCCCGAACTGTTTTAGTTTTCCTGGAATCTTGAAAGATATTTCGGGTAAATCCTCTCTGGTGGCCTGCTCTTTTTCAAGCTCCCGGTATTGCTCCCTGAAATGATCACTCCACTCTTTGGGAGAAATTCTGCGGGTATGGGTGAGTTGTCCGAATTCATCCAGGACACTGGTCTCTACTATGTTGAACACCTGTTCAGGGTTCACATTTCCACAGGTGGGGCACTCACTTTCGTTCCAGTCAGCAGCCTGTACCTTAGATTTGAAGTAAACGATCGAATCGACGGGATTCCCATTATAGATCAGGAATCCTCCCGTATCGAGTATTAGCAGCCTGTCAAACATTTTAAAAATGTCTGAGGAAGGCTGGTGTATCACCACAAATACCAGTTTGCCCTTGAATGTGAGTTCCTTGAGCAGGTCCAGGATGTTTTCGCTGTCACGGCTCGACAATCCCGAAGTAGGTTCATCCAGGAAAAGGACGGCTGGCTCGCGTATCAGTTCAAGAGCGATGTTCAACCTCTTTCGCTGTCCTCCGCTGATTTTCTTATTCAGGGGCGATCCCACCTGTATATCCCTGATTTCGAACAGCCCCAGATTTTTCAGCACCCGATGGACAGTATCCACCAGCTGCTCCTCTGTATAGTTTTCAAAACAGAGTTTTGCATTGTAGTATAGATTCTGATATACAGAAAGCTCCTCGATCAAAAGGTCATCCTGGGAGACAAAGCCAATGATTCCCTCAATGCTGGGATCATCTCCATGGATATCAATGCCATTGATCAGTACCTTTCCTTTGGAGGGTGCGCTGGTCCCGTTCAGAACATTCAGGAGTGTGGATTTTCCGGCACCACTTGCTCCCATGATTCCCACCAGGCGGCCCGATTGTTCGGTAAATCCTATGTCGTGCAAACCGATGGCCCCGTTCTTAAACTGGTAAGTGATGTGGCTGGCCTCAAATACGATTCTGGATTTGATCAGATCGCCCACAAAAAGGCTTACCACATCGCTGTAATATACAGGTGCAATTTGCTGGTTCCTGAGCGATGAACCGCTGGTCAGAGGATAGGTTTTGTAGGGCTCCAGCAACTGTCCGTTCATATAGAGCTCGGTCAGTCCCACATATTTCACAAAATAGAGGTGGGTGGATGGGATGTGGACGAAACGGATCTGTCCTACCAGGTTTTCCCTGTAGATGTGCTTGATGTTAAGCCCGGTGGATTTTTCCTTGTTGCCATCCACTACCAGGTAATCACCCTTATTCTCCAGCTTTCCGTCCGACAGTACAAAATGCCTGGTTAACTCAAAATCTTCATCCGGAACATGGAAGGTATCGGCTGCCGTTGAGATAAACTCCATCTCCTGGTCGGTAACTGCCTGATTCTCAGATTTAATGAATTCCAGCAGCTGAAACAGAACCACAATTTTCTGAGCCTGTGTAAGTTCCTCGTTGATGACGGTGCATATTTTGAGAACCCTCACCGAGCGCCTGGAAAGAAGCCTTTCCTTCTTGGTGACCTTGGCATCCTCTTCCATGACCTGCAGGAAATAGCCATCAAAAACATCCAGGTAAACATCCACCAGTTCCTGGTTGAGTTGTCTGTTGAGAAAGGATTCAACCACCAGGCGCCGTTCTGCTGCATCACTCTCTGGGCGTGAGATGATGGTAAAAAGTTGCATTAATGCCTTCAGGATCTCTTCACTCATCTTACTGGAGTATTAAGCAATCTGCCCGAAGATAGTAATTATATGAATACTATTGCTCTGCTTATAACCAGAGGTAGATAGCAAGAAACAGCAGGGGGAGCAAGACTCCGATGATGGTGAGCACACCTCCTCGTCCGGTAATTCCCTTTCGGCCTTGTATCAGGAACAAGCCGGAGATGGCAATCAGAACCAAGCCAAAAGCATAAAGGTCTGAGAACCAGGTCCATAGTTTTTTAGGCTTATTGTAATGAAGGTAATTCAACTCGTTGAACACAGGCCGGTTACGCACCTTGATGGTTTGAATGCGCCCCGAGGGCATATCCACGGTGATATGACCTCCCTTCAGGTAGATCATCAGTAGTTCATTG
>SPBY01000258.1 GCA_004525825.1 Bacteroidia bacterium | reverse complement strand
TATGGTTCCGTGGATCCCGATCTCATGACCTCCAGAAGAGAGTTCCCGGAACAGTTTCCGGAAGCGCTTCTCGTGAAAATGATAGGTGGGATTTACATGCCGGTTCTCCTCTTTTTCCAGAAAGAAGTAGGTACTCCGAATGTTCCTCTCAGATTCCCACTCTTGCATGTTCGCGAAGGTCCAGAACGGATCTTTCTTAGAGAATGGATTTATAAGGTGAAACAGGGAAGTGAATGCATCTTTTATTCTTCCCGCCAGGTCAAAAGGTGAGGGAGCCAGGCCCAGAAGCTGTTTGAATCTGAATCCCGTTTCAAAAAAACTGTAGCCTCCAATGCGGTCGATGTCGTGACTCAACATGAGTACTGGATTTTTTAAAACGGGCAGATATTCAAAGGGGAGCTGGTTAAGCCTGACAAAGGCCTCCAAAGCCTCCAGGATGACTTTGAAGTAGTAGTTCACCACCGGTTTATCGATGATGCCCAGTGCATGTTGAATGGATGCATGGTAAGGAAAGCGATCATACTGGTCCCTGCTGTGGTCATTCACCTCCTGGTATCCCGAAAGCAGGTGAAATGCAGATTTGAGCAGGTCGTGATGGAAGACCAGGTGCTTGCCCCTGAAGCTGTAAAACTCTTTCAAATTGTCTTTTCCCGGATAGAGCACCGGGATTTCCTCAATGTGGATCACTTTTTTCAGATCCAGGGATTCCCGGGCGGGGGGGAAGCAGATCCATGGTTTTTCCTCTTCCCGGATCTCTCCATACAGGATATGGGAGAAGATATCTTCGCTGGCTCCCAGGTGATGGTTAAGATGTTCCAGTACATGGTTTAATTGAGATTTGCTCAGTATGCCTTTCATCATTAATCGTTAACTTGCCAGCCGGACAATATCATGAATAAAGATAGTTAATACCTTAGTATCAGAATTCATACATGAGGCAATACATTAAAGAAATTGGGGCACATGGTATTATCTATACCATCTCCAATGTGCTCAATAAGACCATCGGACTGATTCTGATCCCCATTTATGCACGGTTTCTGACAGTTTCGGACTATGGAATTCTGTCCATCATTACTCCTTTTATTGCCACCTTCGTGGTCCTGTTCAGTTTCGGACTTCGGTCCAGTTATACGCGCTTTTATTTCGACCAGACCGATAGCGACTTTCATAGGAAGCTTCTGGGGAATACCTTGATTACCAGCTTCATCATCGGAACTGCTTTTTTTGCCGTCCTTCTTTTGTTTGGACAATCTTTCCTGGAGGGGCTCTTCCCGGGCATTCCCTATGTACCCTTTTTTCGATATGCTCTGCTGATAGCCTATTTTTCCATCTACTATGAGATCCTTCTCAATGTGTACAGGACCAAGAGGAAATCTATTAATTACGGCATTCTCAGTGTAATCAGGTTCACCCTGGTTATTGTACTGACCATTATCCTGGTGGTCCGTTATAAGCAGGGGGCGCTGGGCAAGGTTCTGGGGGAGTTTTATGTAACATTGGGGTTCTTTATTATCTGCATAATCCTGCTTTTGCGGGAAGCCAGGTTTAAGCTCGATTTTACCCTGATAAAGAATATGCTGGGCTACGCCCTGCCCATTGTCCCGCACATGCTGAGTGCTATTATTATCAGAATTGCAGCGCAGCAGATCATCAACAAATCGGAAGGATTAGATGCTACTGGTGTATATAACATGGGCTTTTTAATCGGTTCCATCATCAGCCTGGTGGCCATCTCCATCAATCAATCGTGGGGTCCGCTGTTTATAAAGATGGCCACACAGGATGAAAGCAATGCCAAAAAAGTATTTTCCCAGTTGACCACTTACTATACGCTACTGGTCCTTGTTTTTTCCTTCTTCCTCATTGTGTTCAACGAGAATATTGTCCTGCTGCTGGCCAATGAAAAATACATGGGATCCATTGCCATCGTACCTGTGATCATTGTGAGTTTTGGACTGAATGCCATTTATTTTGTGCTCGCCAACTGCATCATGGTAAATAAAAAGCAAGTCAGGCTCCTGCCTTTGTTAACCATATCTTCGGCGGTAATCAACATTGTGGCCAACATCATTTTAATCAGAATTTACGGGATCATCGGAGCCGCCTATGCGCATTTGATAACCAATCTCTACATGGTAGTGCTCGGATTTTTTGCAGCCCAGAAGGCATTTCATATGAAATATGAGTACAGGAGAATTGTGCTGCTTTTTGTTTCTGTCGGATTGTCCTATCTCTGTTTCCGCTTGTTGGAATCAATTTCCATCCACCGGATGTACCTGGAAATGGGAATAAAACTTTTGTTGACGCTCCTGCCGGTAGCGCTCCTGTTTCTGTTCAGGTTCTTCAAGAAGTCTGAGCTCCTCAATCTCCTGGATATCTATAGAAAAACCAGGATCCAGTACCTGGGAAAATAGATCGTTTTCAAGGATATGAATATTCTAGACATTGAACGGAACCTTTCTCATGCGAGCTTTTACTTTCAGGGAACCTACGTATACCCTCTGATCAAACAGGAACTCCTGCTTTCAAGATTGAGCGAGCATCGCGAACAATTTCCCCGTGAAGCTGCAAAAACCAGAGCGAAGATTCGAACAGTTTTATCGGTCCTCAGAAATGCAATTCGCCTGAGCTCACAGGCTCGCTTAAAGCACTACGATTACCTTTTTGTAGATTCAGCAAGTTCGAGGCGATACTTTAAGGAGGGAATTTCGTACTCCATTTATTGTGATTTTATCATGGAGAAGCTGGCTCCGAAAAAATCGCTTTTGCTGGAGTTACCCTCAGACAGATCAGTACGCTATTCGGGAATTGCCACTCAGGATATTTACTATCCTGATCTGGATTTTATATGGATATTTATCAAATCGCTTTTTGCCAGGAGAAGATTCGAAGAAACGGAAATAATGAAAGCTGAGCTGGACAGGTTTGGGGTACAGGTGCACAAAAAGGAGCTAAACAGACTACTGAAGCGATTTCGACTATACAGCCAATGGGCTGACAGAATACTTAGGCTTAGCAATCCGGAATACCTGTTCATGGTCAGTCCCTATTCCTACATCCGGATGGCTCTTGTAAAGATGTGCAAGCTAAGGGGAATTCCTGTCATAGAACTGCAGCATGGTCAGGTCTCCCGGCAGCACTATGGATACATTTATAAGCATCTGGAGAACCGGGATCTGATACCGGACTATTTCTTCGCCTATGGTCAGTATTACAGCGATCTGCTTAAGGAGCATTCTGTGATTTATAAGTCAGGGAGCATATTCAATACCGGGAACCTTTTTCTTGAGGAAAATCCGCAACTCGATACCGGGGTATACAGTGAACTGGTAAAGGAAGCAGGAGCCCGCAAGATCTTACTGATCTCTTCCCAGACCACAACCCGGAATGAGATGAAGGAAGTTGCCGGGTTCTTGGTTGAATCCCTGCCAGAGGAGCTGTTTGTTATCTATAAGCCTCATCCCATGGAATCCGATCCTCCGGAGTACTATGCTGATCTGAAAGCTTACCCGAATTTCTACCTGGTGGAGAGTCCTGAGCTGAATAGTCTTGATCTGCTACGGATTTCAGATCTTCATATGACTGTCTATTCCACCGTCTTCATGGAGGCTTATTACTTCAAGGTACCCACGCTCTTCTATCACATGGAAGCATTAAGCGAGAACATCATAGAGTTTGTCGACGATACTTTCTATTTCCTGGTTCGAAGCCGGGAAGAGTTGCTCAAAACCCTGGAATCCCTCCTGAGCAAACAGGAGAAGGAAGCTCCTGGCAAGGGTAAGATCGGGTTCTACCAGTCCGATCCCTGGGGGAGTTTTTGTACTGCCATGAAGGCGATAGAAGGGTCTTAGAATTCAGTACCGAAGATTTTTTCAATGAATTCCCGGAATGCTCCTTCCCCTCCCTTTTTTTCTGTGGTGATATCAACCATCTCAAGAACCTGACGTACAGCGCTGGAAGGCGCTCCAGAAATTCCGGCTGCTTTCAGCAGCTCCAGATCGTTCACATCATCACCGATGTATGCGATCTCTTCCAGTTGAATATGGAGTTTCCTGCACAACTTCTCGGCAGTGGCCAGTTTGTCTTCTACCCCGAGAAAAAGATAATCAATCTTCAGTTTTTCCGCACGGCGTTGTACAATTTCAGTATCCTCGCCAGAGATAATACCAACGGGCACATCATTTCTGTGGCAGATCAGGACACCGGCAGTGTCGTAGGTATGGAATTTTTGCCATTCATTTCCAGTCTGGTCATAGTACATGCCCCCGTCGGTCCAGACCCCGTCAATATCAGTTAATACCAATTTTGGAATCTTCATATCTATCATTATTTCACCATGTTCTTATAGATAATCTCATTTTCAGGGATATCTATCGCGGCTTTTTTGCCAATGATCTCTTCCCTGTCGATCCATTTTACTCCGTCTCCCGGACTTAAGAGATGCAGGTCTGCCTGGGAAATGATGCTTCCCTTTTTAATTTCTGATTTCGAGGCGATGGAGCGTTCTAATTTTCGACGGGCCTCTTCAATGTCGCTGATGCTGAATATATCTTCCTTCCCCATGGACATTTCTGTAAGCCTGATGTCCCTGATCATTCGGTTAATGCCGTCGGGGCCAAGCGATCCGGGATGATCTGTACCTTTCATCTGCCGGTCAATGGTGATATGCTTTTCAATAATTTTGGCACCTATGGCCACAGCAGCCACCGGAGCACTCAGTCCAATGGTGTGATCTGAATATCCGATGGTGTATTTACCATAGTGTTTCAGCAGGTACGAGATCGACTTCAGGTTGGCATTTTTCGGCTGAGTGGGATACTCAGACACACAATGCAGAATTGAAATTTCGCTGTGATATTTGGTGATCACATTCAATGCTTCGTCCAGTTCACTCTTTCCACCCATTCCTGTGGATACAATCATGGGGACTTTTGTTTCTGCCAGGGCGGCCAGCAGAGGCAGATTTGTCAGATCCCTGCTGGCAACTTTGATATAGTCGGGATAAAACTGCTTCAGTAAACTCAAGGCACCTATGGCACAAATCGTCTCCACCACATCAAGACCTCTGCTTTTTGCATACTTAAAGATTTCATGATGTTGAGAATCGTCCAATTCCAGGCAGGCCCTGTGTTCCCCATAGGTCTTCCCAAATGAATTCGGCGATTCATAAGCTTTGTTCATTTGGGAGGCGGTCATCTCCTTTTTCAGGTCGCGCCGGGTTCACTTGATGGCATCCATGGGCTTCAGCTCAATTCCAAAAAGCTCCTCCCTGACAGGACGTGTTACTAACTCAATGATTAGCTTGGCAATATCCACAGAACCATTGTGGTTTTGTCCTATCTCGCCAATGATATA
>SPBY01000558.1 GCA_004525825.1 Bacteroidia bacterium | reverse complement strand
TTGGAGACGGTCCCTTTGGTCAATCCAAGGATTTCAGCCAGGTCTTTGGCTTTCAGATTATGATCTTCCATTAGAGATTTAAGTAATTCTACTGGATCCAATTCACCCAAGGTACTGTGATCCCGATCCCATTTTTCAATCAGAAGATCAAGCAAATCAATTTCATCATCCAGTTCATCATTTTCCTGAAACACCAAATCCTCTAGAATTCTACAATAATCGAAATACTGTTCCCTTGTTTTTATTACAGTATATTTGAGAGTTTTCATTTTCGATACCTGGCTTGTTCGCTTTTAGTAATCACTAATCGTGTATTGTTTGTTCATAGCACATAATCTGGTGTATTCATGGTGCGTGCCAATCCAATTTATAAAAAGGTGAATCCGTTTTTTTCCAAAATGATAAGTGCAGATCATCCTGTATTTATTTCCTCCTATATTGAAAATTGCTCTATTGGTCTCCTTGCCCAATAAATCGGCGTTATTAAATGTTAAGATTAAATCAATTGGCATGTTCCAGTCTGAATCTTTGATTTTGTGTAGCCAAATTTTGAATGGTACTCTGCTTTGACTATTCCTGGAAATGTAATCTTCAATTGTTTGTTCCTTGATGACATGTATTCTCACTATTATAGCATATAAAAGTACAACAATAGTTTCACAAAAGGAAACATTATTTCCAAGCCTGGTTGAAAAAGCTTATTCATATATGGAACAAGGGAGCCGAAATCAGCCATAATGCTTATAAGAGAGAGCTGACCTCAGGCAAAAAAAGAAAGGACCAGAATCCTCCAGATGCAAACCGGGATTCTGGCCCTGGGTCAAACAGATCGAACCACAGATCTGTCTCCTAAATTCTTGCGGATTTGAACCTTAAAAACTGCCGAATTTGAATGTCATCCCCGCGCTCCAACCTTTCAGTGCATCCACAGGAGTATTCACCATGATGATGTCGGAGGTATAGCGGTAGCTGCCAAAGACAGCAAGCCTGAAGAACCTAACCAGGTTGAATTCCACTTCCATACCTATTTCAGTCACGAAGAAGGCAGTGGCTTCTTCCACGTAACCGTCGTAGTACTGATAAGGATCGTACCAGTCGGCACTGTATGAAGTGGAGGCCACACCGCCCGCTCCAATCAGGATGGGGAAGGAGAGGTGTACCGGGAACCACCCGAACAGGATCGGCTCCAACATGAGTCCGCCGTACCCCCCTGCCAGTGAGTAGTTGAGCTGGTCAACGGGATTGTAAGTGGGATCGTTGATAAATCCATATCCGCCCATGCCCAGTCCGAATCCATGACCTACCACCCATTCTCCGCGTCCACCCATGAGGATGGCATCCTTGCCGTTGATCTGCGTATATCCTATGGTGAAGGCGCCATATCCACCGCTTCCCGAGTGGGGATCGAACAGGGTCTGTACTTCTCCTGGATTTCTCTCTTGTTTCTTTTCAGGCTGGCTCTCTTCGCCCTCCTGGGCCATCATGGTGGGCATGGCCAGTGCCAGCAAAACCACCAGGGTCATAATCTTTTTCATTTCTATTGTTTTTGGTTTTGATTCAGGGTATAGTTTTTTCAAATCTGTACCTGTTTATTATTCGTATGAGTTAAAATCTGTATCTGACACTAAATCCAAAGTCCCAGAGGTTTATCCCGAAGATCTGTTTCAGTGAGATCTCCATAAAGGGCTGGAAACTGACCCCGAAACTCATGGGTACGTCTACCAGCTCGTAGTCGATCCCCACGTAGCCATCCATCCCGAACACCGGGGTGAAGATTTCCCTTCCAAAATAGACCTCCCGGAAGAAGATGCGGTAGGTGTCGGTGAGGTAGAATCCGGCATGCGCGCCAAATCCATATATGAATTCCCAGTTGCCCAAGCGGTCCATGCCCATTTCAAGATGCTGCTGCCTGATCATGGTAAAAATGCCTCCATTATCGCGGTAGGCCAGCTGGGCTTCGTAGGAGAGGTCCTCCTCCAGGTTGACCCTGAAAGTGATTCCTGAGGTATATCCTCCCCGCATTCCGACTTCCTTCGCATAGAATTGTGAGAAGACAGCGGATGAGAGGCCAAGTAAAAATAAGATGATATAGAATTTTCTCATGACTGTACTACTTGAAGGAGATGTTTATATAACATTTCTGCAGGGCATCGATGTTCACCTTGCCCACAGGATTGCCCGTACCCATGGTTCCCACCGTGGTGTAGTGGTCCTTGCCGTCGAAGCTCTCCTTGGCCTCCACATTCTCTCCTGGAAGTCTCAGCACCGATTTTTCGTGGTGAAGAATATCAAATCCCAGGCTGGTTTTCCGGTCAAAGTACAGGCTTACATCGGTGTAGTCCGATTCTACATATATTTTGCTGAAGGAGGGGATCACGTGCTCGATGGTGAGCTTGCCATATTTCATATAGACGTCACTTTCCCGCAGGAAATCGTAGATCCACACCTGGGTAAAATTGCTTTTTCCATAGAAGTATTCCACCTTCTTGAAATAGAGTTTATCGCGACGTGAATCGATCTTCAGTACATTCACGCTGTCCACATTCAGTTTGGAGGATTTGCTGCTCAGGTCGAGCTGGCTTACTTCGCCCAGGACAATGTCGGAGTAGGACAATTTCATGGTAGAGGATCCCAGCGAATTGATCATCCCATCGGCAAAGCTGAGTGCGATGGAAGAGTTCCCCACCAGCCGGTTGGCTTTTAGCGCCCCGTTGGATAGTTCGATATCCACCTGTCCCTCCAGGTCGTCCATGTAAATGTCGCCGAACTTGTTATTGAGTACCACATCTATTTGCCTGGGCACATGTACCAGGTAGTTGATCTCTATCCGTTTATTGGTCCCGGTGATGGTATTGCTGATCGATTTCAGCTCAGAG
>SPBY01000361.1 GCA_004525825.1 Bacteroidia bacterium | reverse complement strand
GCTCGCTGCTCTGGGTATCCTCACTCCTGTGCTCTGTCACGCACAGGAAGAATTGAAACCCTTCAAACTGGCCCTGGCCCAAATGAGAGTAGTGGGGGGTGATATGGAAGCCAACCTGGCACATGCAGGGGAGATGATCGCGGAAGCTGCGGCACATGGAGCCCAGGTGGTGCTCTTGCCCGAGGCCATGGACCTGGGTTGGACAGATCCTTCGGCACTGACCCAGGCAGAACCGGTTCCCGAAGGCAAAGTCTCTACATATCTGTCAAAAATGGCCAAGTTTCATGGGGTGTATGTATGCTCAGGACTTACCGAAAAAGACGGGGAGAAAGTTTATAATGCAGCCGTGTTGATCAATCCCAAAGGAGAGATCATTCTGCTTCACCGGAAAATCAATGAACTGGATATTGGTCACCCTTACTATGCCCTGGGACACCAGCTCAGTGTGGTTGAAACCGAGCTGGGCACCATCGGGGTCATGATTTGCGCCGATGCCAGCACCGGAGACCATGTCATTCCCCGTACACTCTCCTACATGGGAGCCGATGTGATTCTTTCTCCAAGCGCCTGGGCCGTTCCTGCGGATCATAACAATTTTGAAGAACCCTACGGGGAAACGTGGAAAAAAGCCTATAAGCCAGTGACCAAGGATTTCAGGGTATGGATTGCCGGTTGCAGCAATGTGGGCTGGATGACCGGTGGCCCGTGGAAAGGTTGGAAAACCATAGGCTGCTCCATGGTCATTGGTCCCGGAGGTGAGGAGGTTCTGAATGCTCCTTACGGGGAGAATGCCGATATCATCCTGTATGTGGACATCTTGCCTGAACCCAGGCCCGGACAGGGAACCACCTGGCACAAATACTGGGACGAGCAGAAATCGGCGCCGGAATTCTGACCCACTTTATACAGTCGGAAATTTCCAGGGAGCCCTGTAGGCCGGGGTCAACAAGGCATCGGCTTTTTCTGAGCTGGTAATCCTGCGCTGTTTCTCGTCGTATACCACCCTATGGTCAGCCCAGTAAGAGATGTTTCCCAGGTGGGCAAAGAGGGCCGAACGATGTCCATATTCAATCTCCGCATTCAAAGAATCGCCATAGCGTATGGCGCGAATGAAGTTCTCACAGTGATTGAGGTGTGATTTATGGTCGCTGGGCTGCGGGTCCATGGCTTCCATCCGCCATTCCTCTCCACTCCCTTCGGGAAAGACACGCCACTTTTCACGGTCCGCCACCAGCGTTCCGTTGCTTCCAATGAACTTCACTCCATAGCCCTGGTCATAGGGACCCCTCTCGATCCCACCATTGTGCTCCCAGACCATATTATAGCCTTCCATTTCGTAGAGGACAGTCAGTGTATCAGGCATCTCCAGGGCACGGTCGGTGTTGGCAAAATTGCCTCCCAGCGACTGAACGGAAAGAGGTGCATTCTTCACATCCATGGCCCAGAGTCCCATATCGAGGAGATGCACCCCCCAGTCGGACAGGAGTCCCCCGCCATAATCCCGGAACATCCTCCATGAACCATGGAAGCGGTTCTTATTGAAAGGCCGAAGAGGTGCAGGTCCCAGCCAGCGGTCATAATCTACCCCTGCTGGAGGATCTGAATCAGGAACAGGCATATTCCCGGCTCCATAGTTGAAGTTGCCCCAAAACTTCACCTGGCGGATGGTTCCCAGCTTTCCCGATTTCACAAATTCAATGGCGCTCTTCCAATGGGCCCCGCTGCGCTGCTGCTGCCCAACCTGAACCAGACTCTTATATTTCCTGGCTGCATCCAGCATCACATTGATCTCTCCCACGGAATTGGCCAAAGGTTTCTCAATGTATACATGCTTTCCCGCTTCACAGGCCTCCACGGCGGGCAGGCAGTGCCAGTGATCGGGGGTCCCAATAATCACAGCGTCAATATCCTTATCTTCCAGTACTACGCGGTAATCCATGGTAATATTGGGTTTTGGATGTCCCATCTTCTCCAGCTGATCAGCCTTATCTGCCAGAACAGATCCGTCCACGTCGCAAAGGGTAAGACATACCACATTGCTTTGCTTCAGAATGTCCTCCAGATCCCACCATCCCTGGTTGCGGCATCCGATCAAGGCTACGGTGATCTTATCGTTGGCCCCAAGTACCGAGGAGGGAGCAAGGAAAGAAGCCGAAAGAGAAGAAGAGATTCCAAGTCCGGCTGCTGCGGTGGCTGATGTTTTTAGGAAAGTACGTCGTTTGGTCATAATGTTTAGTGTTATAAATGCGTTTGTAAAAGGGTTTAAAACGTTAGACTATTCAAGTGCTCAATGCTGCTGCGGGCACAGTCCTCTTCGTAGGCTTCCCCCGGATTGTCGTGTTCCACCACCAGGTGTTTGAAGCCCCCCAGGTCGCGGTAGGAAAAGATCTCCTGGAAGTCGATGATCCCCGATCCTACACAGGCAAAGCTTAGTCTGTCGGGTATATCGTAGGAATCCTTCACATGCAGGATTTCGAAGCGACCGGGATACTTTTCAAAGTACTCCCGCACATCTCCTCCGCCCTTGTGGGCCCAATACAGATCAAGCTCCATGGTAACAAGTGCTTCCTCAGTATGCTCAAGGATGTAATCATATATGACCTGGTCTTCCAGTTTCTTGAACTCCATGTCGTGGTTGTGGAAGGCAAAGCGCACTCCCGCCTCGTTGCATTTATCCCCGATCCCCTGAAACTCATCCACGGCAAACTTCACCTGGTCCATGGTGGGATTCTCGCCCCCATCCATCCAGGGCCAGTAACAGACCAGGTATTTTTTGTTCATCTCCAGACATTCTTCAATGGATTGCTTCAACCCATCCCCAAGAAGCCCTGCGATGTTGGTGCCACCGGCCAGGGGGATCAAGCCGATTCCATCCATAAACCGCAGGAGCTCTGCAGGCAATTCACGGTATGTTCCGCCAAATTCCAGGTATTTGTAACCCATTTCTGCCAGCAGCTTCATGGTGTGCCGGTGATCGCTCACCATCATGTTCTGTACTACGTTGGTGATCAGTCCAAAATCGTGCAGCGGATCATGCGCTGGATTACAGGCTGTTAACAGGGAAGGCATCAGTGCAATACCGGCTGTACCGGTAAGTGCATGGTTCAGAAAGTCTCGTCTCTTCATGGTGTAGATCTGGAATTTGAGGTTAATTTAAGATAATTCCTTCAGGAATGCTACCGGCAAATTATCATTTTCGTGCGGACCGTTTTGCTACAAATATTTATTACTTTTATTGCCCTACACACACCCGCTATACATGAAAAATCCAACTTTTGACAGACGAGCCTTTATACAGGCCACTGCAGCCACTGTGGCAGGAATCACCATTATTCCCAGTCATGTAATGGGCAGGGCCCTTGGACACGTGGCTCCAAGCGATAAGCTGAACATTGCCGGAGTTGGTGTTGGAGGGAAAGGGAGGGTGAACCTGGGAGCCATGTCCACCGAAAACATTGTAGCTCTCTGTGACGTGGACTGGAAATATGCCAAGGCATGTTTTGACGATTTTCCCAAGGCCCGGCGTTACTGGGACTGGCGCATTATGTTAGAGGAAATGGGTGACAACATCGACGGGGTGATGATTGCCACTGCCGACCATACCCATGCAGCCATTGCCGCCACCGCCATAAAAATGGGCAAGCACGTATACTGTCAGAAACCTCTGACCCATTCGGTGTATGAATCGAGACTGCTTACCCGGCTGGCCAGGGAATACAAGGTAGCCACCCAGATGGGCAACCAGGGAAATTCTTCCCCGGAGGCCCGCACCGTGGAAGAGTGGATCTGGGCAGACGAAATTGGCGAGGTAAAGGAGGTACATGCATGGACCAATCGTCCCATATGGCCCCAGGGACTGCAGCGACCCATGGAAGTGATGAGCGCTCCCGATACCTTGAACTGGGACCTTTTTATTGGTTCAGCACCCATGCGCCCCTTCCATGAAATCTATACACCCTGGAACTGGAGGGGCTGGTGGGACTTTGGAACCGGAGCTCTGGGCGACATGGCCTGCCACATTCTGAACCCGGTTTTTAATGCCATGAAGCTGGAATACCCCACCCGGGTACAGGGCTCCTCCACCCTGGTCAATACGGAATCTGCCCCGCAGGCAGAGGTGGTGGAATACACCTTCCCCAAAAGAGGAGAACTGCCCGAAGCCAAGGTGTTTTGGTACGATGGGGGTATGATGCCCTCCAGGCCCCTGGAACTGGCCGACGGCGAGCCCCTCATGGAAGATGAAATGGGAGGCTGCCTTTTCGTGGGATCCAGGGATAAGCTGATCTGTAACCTGGGCGGGATCAATCCCAGGCTGCTCTCGGGACGT
>SPBY01000341.1 GCA_004525825.1 Bacteroidia bacterium | reverse complement strand
CGGACCGGATCCAGGGTATCCAGGCTGATATTCACCCTCTTCAGTCCATTTTGCGCCAGGATCCTGGCCTTTCCTGCCAAACGCTGCCCGTTGGTGGTCATGGCGACTTCCCGGATCCCCTCAATGCCTGTGATCATATGCACCAGTTCTTCAATGCCCGGTCTGATCAGAGGCTCTCCCCCGGTGAGTCTGATCTTGGTGATTCCAAAGGGTGCCAGGGTTCTGACGATCCCGGCAATTTCCTCCAGGCACAGGACCTCCGTACTACCCGACCTGCCAATATGCTCTGAAGGCATGCAGTAGCTGCAGGCCAGGTTGCAGCGATCTGTAACCGAAATCCGCAGGTAGTTGATCTCTCTGTTAAATGAGTCGTACATCCACTTCTTCTCCTCTCTTTAAGGTAGTTATTCCTGCTGGTAACTCTGCAAATCCTGCCAGCTTATCCAGCGCATGCAGGTGGGCAGAACCGTGATATTCGACCGGAGCACATCCCCCTCCGGGTCTGAGGACCACCGGTAAAAAAAACAGGCGGTCGCTTTTCCTGCGTGTAAATCCTTCTTCCATCCTGCATCGGATGTGCCCTTGTGGCAGGTCTCCGCCGGCTGACCAGCACAGGAAGGGTTTTACCAGCATTTCGAATTGTACAAAGCAGGAAACCGGGTTCCCCGACAATCCGAAACACACTTTCCCATCGCGTTGTGCAAAGGTTAGCGGTTTTCCCGGCTGCATGGCCACGCGCTCAAATTCCAGATTGAATCCCTGGTCCTGAAGCACGCCGGGAACCAGGTCAAATTCTCCCACGGAAGCGCCGCCGGTAACCAGCAGAAGGTCGAAGCGCTCCATCAGTCCGGAAATCTTTTCCGTCAACAGGTCCTTATCATCCATCACAATGCCCAGTAATTCTGCAGTATGACCTGCTCTTTGCACCTGGGCAGCAAGCTGCAGCGAGTTGGAGTTCCTGATTTGAGCTCCCAAAGGGACCTCCGAAACGTCTACCAGCTCGCTCCCGGTAGCCAGGATCCCTGCATGGATCCTCCGGGTGACCAATACTTCATTTTTACCCACGGTGGCCATCATCCCCAGATGCTGGGGTTCCAACAAAGTACCTTCCTCCAGGAGCAAATCTCCTTTTCTAAGGTCCTCCCCTTTCCGGCAAATATGGCTTTCGCTATAGCTTCCGCTAAAGCGTATCCTTTCTCCGGATTCCATGACCACATGTTCCTGCATGATCACACAGTCGGCCCCTTCAGGCACCTGACCCCCGGTCATGATCCGGCTGCATTGTCCCGCACCTACCCGCTCGGAGGGAACCTGACCCGCCGGAAGCAGTTCAAGCACTTCCAGGGGACCCGGCAGGTCCTCCTTCCTGCAGGCAAAACCATCCATGGAAGCCTTGTGAAAGGGGGGGATATCCCGGTCGGCCCTCAGGTCCTCAGCCAGGTACCTTCCGGGGGATGCGGCCAGGGAAACTGTCTCCTTGCCCGGGGACAGAAGGTGTTTCCTGACTATCTGCAGCGCTTTTCCCAGCTCAATCATCTCCCCTTTGCTTTTACATAATGTATAGTTTGATACTCGCAATCAACAATACTGCGGTCACCAGGTATTTCAGCTGAACCACGGAAAGGCGGAAACTGCCCGACCAGGCCCCTGCCAGTCCCCCGGCCACCACCACAGCAATCCAAAGCAGGATCCTGGGAGAAAGTGCCATGCCAGCTGCCAGATGACCACTCAATCCTGCCAGGGAGTTCAGGAAAATAAAAGCTGCTGAAACCGCCGCGGTCTCCTTCATCCGCGCCCACCGGGTGAGCAAGAGCAAAGGGCTCAGGATGATCCCCCCGCCAATCCCGATCATCCCGGAAAAGAAGCCGATGATTGCTCCGCACAGCAAAGCGACGGGGAGGATCAGCTGTTTTGTTTCCTGGTCCCCCGACCGTGGCCGGATGACAATCCGCAGGGCCGCTATAAACAGGCAGGCTCCAAGGATCTTTTTGTATAGCTCGGGACTGATCTCCAGGGTGGCACCCAGGAAGGCCATGGGGATGGAGGCAACAGCAAAAGGAAGGAGGATTCTGAACCGGAAATGTCCCGCCCTGTAGTAGGAAATAAAGGCAATGCTGGATACAAACAGGTTCAGCACCAGGGCTGAAGGTTTCATCAGCACCACTTCCACACCAAACAGGGCCATGAGCGCCAGGTATCCGCTGGCCCCGCCATGCCCCACCGACGAATAGAGGAAGGCGATGGTGAACATCGCCAGAAGAAAAAAGAGTTCAACTTGCATATGAAATCGGCAATATTAATAATTTATTATCCCAAAGTCCGGTTCCCGGATCAGACCGATTTCAACGCTTCCAATACCCGTTCAGGAGTCAGAGGCAAGCGGGTCACCCGGGCTCCTGTGGCGTCGAAGACGGCATTGGCCACCACTGCACCCATGCATACAATGGGAGGTTCGCCCCCGCCATAGGGCACCTCATCCTTCGTATCCACAAGCATCGCCTCCAGTTCCGGGACCATGTTGAACTGGGTAATCCCGTAGCTGTCGAAATTCCGGGTAAGCATCTTCCTTCCCTCAAACTGGATCTCCTCCCTGAGTGCGTAACCGAGACCCATGAGCATGCAACCTTCGGCCTGAAGGATCGCTCCCTGGGGATTGACCACCACTCCCATATCCTGGCAGCTCAGCGCCCGTTTCACCTGCACATGACCCGTGGATGTATCCACCTCCACTTCCACGAAGACCACCACGTCTGTTCCCACATCCACTCCAGCGGCCATTCCAAATCCTCTTCCGCTGGGCCCCTTTGCCGGTGTCCAGCCAAAGCGCTTTGCCCCCTGCTTCAGCACATTCGTCATCCTGGGATTTTCTTCCAGGTGGCGAAGCCTGAACTCCAGGGGATCCACGCCGGCTGCAGCAGCCATGATGTCGATCTGTGATTCCCTGGCAAAGGTATTCGTATTTACACTGGGGGCTCTCCATGCCCCTGTGTAAAAGGGATGATCCGCGGTACCCCGGGGCGCGAAGAGTGCCCGTGTTCTGTGATGGGGTATGTCATAGAAATGCGGAGCTTCCCGTCCTCCACCCAGATGAACCGTAAAATCCCAGTAGGTGATACGGCCTTCCTTATTCAGTCCGGATTTGATCTTCACCACAGCAGCCGGACGAAGCCGGTCATACATGAATTCTTCTTCCCTGGAATATACCAGCTGGATCGGTTTCCCGGTGATCTTAGCCAGGCGGGCCGCTTCCAGTGCCTGGGGCTGGTAAATTTTCCCCCCGAATCCGCCCCCGATAAATATGGGTAGTAGCTGCACATCTTTGAGATCCATTCCCACTTCCTCAGCAATGTCTTCTTTGGTGGGATAGGGAGTCTGACAACTGGACCATACCTTCAGCCTGCCATCTTCCATCACGGCAGTGCTTGTATGGTTCTCAATGGGTGAATGAGCGATGTAGGGATCCTTGTAAGTGATGTCAAATTTTTGATCTGCTTCACTTTCTCCCTGGCTCAGATCCCCACCGGAGGCCAGTTCACGGCCTTCCGTGGAGACTTTCACAATATGGTCGTACAGGCTTTCATGATCCATATCCAGGTCTTCCTCGTCCCATTTTGCCTTTATTTTAGCCAGCGCCAGTTGGGCCACGTGTTTCGAGGGATGAAGCACGGCCACAAGATCCCCGTCTTTCACCACTTGCACGCCTTCCATGGACTCTGCCTGGGAGGTATTTACTCTGGTCAATGTTGCTCCCAGGGAGGGAGGCCGGAGGATGCATGCCTGTAAGAGCCCGGGCAGCTGGATATCCCCGGCATACTTCGCCATACCCGTTACTTTCTCAAAGGAATCTGCCCGGAACTGGGGCTTGCCCATGATCCTGAATTCCGAGGGATCTTTCATTTTTACCTTCCCACCCTGGGTTTCCAGGATCTCTTTTCCCTGGGTGAGCTGGGCGTAGGTGATACTTTTGGCGGAACCGGATGTGGTCATGACCACCCCTTCGTTCACAACAAGGTGATCCACACTTACTTCCAGCTCCTTGGCGGCCATTTCGAGAAGTATGGCACGGGCCCTGGCGGCGGCTGGCCTCAGCACCTGTCCAAAGGTCCGGGTGGATAAGGATCCATAGGTCCCTTCGTCCCAGGGGCACAGGTCGGTATCGCCCATGACAATGTCCACCACTTCCAGATTAACATCCAGCTCATCGGCCAGCTCCATGGGCAAAGAGGTAATAGGCCCCTGTCCCATCTCCACCTTCCCCACATACAGCTTGACCCTGCCATCGTCCCCAATCCTCAGATAAGCATTGATTCCGGGAGCATCCTCTCCGTCCTGAAAGATCCCGCCACGAAGGGGAAGTTTCCCGATGGAAAATGCCACCACCAGTCCCCCTCCGATACGTTTCATAAATCCCCTGCGATCGATTTCGTGGGGATTGCGCATACTCTTGAACAACCTTTCGTTGTATTGCTTGTCTCTTTTCATGGCATCACGGTTTTAGTCATTCGTTTTCCGGCATTTTGAATGGCCT
>SPBY01000161.1 GCA_004525825.1 Bacteroidia bacterium | reverse complement strand
TGTCAGGGATCTGGCAGTGCCTAAGTGGGTATTTACCCTCTCCACACCGGTGTTCAGGTACACCCTGCCTCCCCTGGCTGATATAAGCTGTTGCATGTTTTCATAGACAGATCCCGTTCCACCAAAGGGGTAGGCAAACTGATCCACCAGTGTGGCATGTTTGTTCCCCTTGCTTTGAAACAGGGCATTTTTTACAGCTTCAAAAAGGCTGAGTTTTTTAATTCGCTGGGCTGCAAAATCGGAGTCGAGATCGGTACATGAGATGCCCCATAGTTTTTCGGAATAGGTCTTGAAGAAGATGGTGAAGAGTCTCTTTCCGAATCTGCTTGTGACCCACCCTTCAAAAGTAGAAGTATCCCTGGTGGGTGCCAGACGTTCTACCAGGTAAGAAAGCATACAGCGAGCTGCTTCAATAAGACCCAAGCCTTTCAGGGCATTCAGGGCGCGCATGGGATAATCAAAAAATCGCTTCTTATAGTAAATCCGGGTTTGCCGGTTAACTATGTCATAATCCTTTCCCACCACCTCCAGCCACACTTTATTGATTTGGGTATCGTGACTAAAGAACCTGTGTGGCCCCAGGTCGACCCTCTGGTCCCACAGGTCAATGGATTTGGACAGACCCCCAACCTGGGAGCTAAGTTCATAGATATGGAGGGCTGTTACTTTATGGCCAAGTTTTTCGGAAATCTTATATGCAGCCGTCATCCCCGCCGGTCCTGCCCCTATCACTGCAATTTTCATGCTGCAAAAATGTAAATAATATTTGGTTCTGGGGAAATACTGAAAGAAAGTCAGGGAATCCTGCTCATCCGGTCCCTGACCGAACGTGCCAGTTCCGTGTCGCCATAATGCTCATACACCTGGGCAAGTTGTTCATAGGCCTGCCGGTACTTACCATTAAACTTTATGGCCTGAATCAGGTTATAGATGGCGTTGCTCTTATCATCTTTGTATGCATAACAGAGTCCCAGGTTAAAATACCCGGTGTAAAATTTATGATTGGATTCAATGGCCTGGTTAAAGATCGCGATTGCCTGATCCAGCGAGGCGGGATCCTGCTTCAATTGTGCTTCCATTAAATAGGTATATGCCTTTACATTCAGAGCTTTATCGTATTCAGGATAAAATTCAAGCAGGAGGTCCATGGTCGCCCGGGCCTCCTCGAATCGATAGACGGCCGAATAGGCGTTGCCCAGGTCAAGCAGAGCAGCTTCATTGTTAGGATCATAAAGCTTGGCGTTTTCGAGATGCCTAATCGCCAGAGACACTTTTTCAGAATTCTGTTCCCTCAAGGCTTCATTGAGCAAGGTGGCACCCAGATAATCTTCTTTGTTAAGTCGCTCCACTATGGCAGCCACCACCACATCATCCACTTTTATTTCATGGATGGTGTTTTTGGGGGGCCAGAGACCGTTGTTCAGCTGGTAGGGGTGAAGGTAGTTGCAATAAAGGATGGCATAGTCCCAGTCGGTCCTTCCACGGTCATAATAGCGGCTGTAGAAGGGGGTAACCTGGTCCCTGTACATTCTGAAATAGTAGGAAATATTTGAATTGCTCACCACACGTATGGGCTGATCAGCTTGCGATTCCACACCCGGGAGAATATTCTCTATGAAGTAGTCGGAGGCTGGTTTCAGACTGTTGGCGTAGTAGTCTGTTTCGAAGCTTCCGTAGGTATGATTGATCCCCCCTGCCCATTCATTAAAATAGATGTAGGTGTTGGGATGGTTTAGCAGGGTATGACGAAGTGGATGAAACAGTCCGGCAGCCACCAGCACGCTAACTACCACAGTGGCTATTCGTTTTTGGCCTATCCGGGCCAGCTGAGACAGGGCCATGGACGAAAGGGCAATCATGGAAGGGTAAATAAACATCATATGACGCCAGCCGCCGTAAACATTGGATTCCCGGTAAATAATAAATATCACGGGAAAGAGCACTGTGAACCAGAGCATGAAGTAAAAATAGGACTGCATCTCCTTTCGCCTGGAGTACCAGGTGAATAGTGAAGCAAAGCAACCCAGCAGGATGATGACTGGAACTGAGATCAATATGTTTTTCGGAATATAGTGCCAGGGCAGGCGATCGGACCAGAGAATCAGTCCGTCATACAGGACCCTGATTGAGACCTGGATGTTGGTCATTACCTTGAAGGCCTGGATGGGATGGTTGATTACATCCTGAAGGGCATAGGGCCATGTTAGCAGGCTGAGCAGGTATCCGGCCATGGAAATGAGAACCAGGGTAAGCAAGCCCTTCAAGGCAAAGCGCCACCAAAGTGCAGAGAAAAATTTCCAGGGCCACTTTCGAACCAGAAGATAGAGCCCTGCAAACAGGAAGAGGTAGGGAACCAGTAGCAGACCTCCGATCCTGATCCCGTTGGTCCACCCGATGCCCACCGCGATCCAGAGAGACGAACGGAGACTGATACGGGGTAGTTTCTTCAGGAATAGGACCATGTGGTAGAGGGTGAATATATTCCCCAGTGCGAAAGGTACATCCAGGGGGTTGTTGAAGGAATGACCCAGGAACCTGGGGGAAAGAAACATCAGGATCAATGCCAGCCATCCGGCCGCATTACCTGCCAGCAATTTTACCAGCAGTCCGGTGACCAGTATGGCTGCAGCCCCGGTGAGAGCGACCATCACATGACGTGCCTCATAAGGATGCTCTTCCAGGTGGAATAACTTGATCAACAAATAAGTGAAAAAATCAAAGGACTGTCCGTAAAAATTCAGTTTGTATTGGGGGTCGTTGAGCGCCGAAGGGTCGTCTTCAGTAAAATAGCGATACACTTTGGCTGCGTGCTGATAATGTTTTTAATCATCGCCCGACAGTCCCGCATCTGCACTTAATATGGGAAGAATGATAAAAATGGCCAATGCGGTAAGGAAGAAAGCCAGGCGGAAGATCGGATTCTCCTTTATAAAGAAGAGTTTTCTTATGGACGGCTCCCTTGCTTCCTTCACGGGCAGCGTGGTATTCCATGCCAGATTAAGTCTCAGCTTATCCAGGAGTGATAGCGTTTTGGCCCGATTCTCCAGGAATGGGCTTTCCTGGTGAATATTTAATTCCCCGGATTCGAATCCCAGTTTTGTCAACACCTTCTTGGCGAATTCAGGATCGGGATAGGAATCCTTGTCCTGGATTAGTTCAAGGTAGTGCAGGGCATCAGCCGGTATTACCAGACCGGCATGATCTTCCTGATTCTTCCCCATGAAGGTAAGCTTATAAAACTTTGTTTGCCGGGAGTCATCAGGCAGGGGCAAGCTGAAAAATTCATTGGGATTGAAGGATTTTTCCGGTGACAGATAGGGAAGGATGACCACATATCCTGGGGTGTTTAACCCGGGTCGGGCCGTCTCATTTCCGGTAATTAAGGAGCATTCAGCCCTTGAGGTATTCTCACTCTTGATCTTCTGGCTGAAGGCCTTAACATATTCCTCTGATACGCTGTGAGCGCCGGTGCCATGAAAGAGGAACCTGAGATGGAAGTTGCTCTTTTCTGATGATTTTGCCTTGTGGCTATTTAAGTCCCGGGTTTTGCCTTTCGCCATGTCTGCCTGCTGTATTCCACTCGAAAATACAAATAATCATTAGAATCAGGGCAAAAAAAATAACCAACCGGAGATCGGTCAGTTATTCAGGTCCTATGAAAAAACGCTGGTTTAGGCCTTATGCCTGGGCTCGTCTGAAACGGTCAGCTTCTTACGTCCTTTTTTACGACGACCGCCAATTACTCCACGTCCACTGGCTGAAGACATCCGCTCCCTGAATCCGTGCTTATTCTTTCTTTTCCTGTTGGATGGCTGAAATGTTCGCTTCATGACAAAATATGTTTTGAGGCTGCAAAATTAGTTATTTTTTTAGATAAACAATCATTTTGGTGTAAAAAAACGACTCCTCAAACCACTCTGTCAGAGGAAACTGTTTCACCCGTTTCTGAAAGGGTTTAAGCTCTTTCTCCAGGTTTCCCCCCTTCAGGGAGATCAAGCCGTTGGGCATGGACCCGGAATGTCCGGGGCGGATCAGTTTATGGGTCCATTGGTAAAGCCTGGGGAAGGCAGTTACCGCCCTTGAAACTACAAAATCGGCCTTTGTTTCCACATCCTCCATACGCTGATTCAATGGGATCACATTTTTCAGATCCAGGTGAGCGCACAGCTCTTCTACCAGGCGGATCTTTTTTTTGATTGAATCGACCAGTATAAAGGTTGTTTCGGGAAACATGATGGCCAGAGGAATGCCTGGGAATCCTCCTCCTGTCCCCGCATCAATCACCCTGGAATCCGGATCAAAATGAAATTTTTTCGCAATGGAGAGGGAATGCAGAATGTGTCTCTCCTCCAGCGATAGGATATCCTTTCTGGATATTACATTCACCTTTTCGTTGAGCTGCGGTAGTGTGCGTAGCAAAATCTCGTAACGGGAGAGCTGAGTGGGGAGCAGGTCGGGAAAATATTTCAGGATCAGGTCCATAGGGTGGCCGGAACCAGGATTTAGGGCCTCTCCGAAGAGCGATTCAGGATATTGAGCAGGAGTTCACGTGCTCTGAAAAGCTGTGCTTTCACTGTTCCGATAGGAATATCAAGCTCAACGGCAATTTCCTCATAGGAGTACTCCTTGAAGTAGCGCAGTTCAACCAGCTGCCGGTAGCGGGGCTTCAGGCGAGACACAATCTTATGCATGTGCTTGATCTTCTGTTTATTGATCATATATGCTTCTGGATCAGGAACATCTGACTGAATGAGTGAGGATGGAGACAGGGAATCTTCACCGTCAGCAGTCTGGTCCAGCGAGATATGGCTGGCCCTTTTTTTACGGATGAAGTCAATGCAGTTGTTGGTTGCAATCTTAAATAGCCAGGTAGAGAAAGCAAAGTTGGGGGCGTACTGATCAATGTTCTTAAAAGCTTTGCCAAAAGCTTCTATGGTAAGGTCCTCGGCATCAATGGGATTATTAACCATTTTCAGCAGCATGAAATAGATGGCGTCGCGGTACCTGCCCAACAATTCGCCATAAGCCTGCTGGTTGCCTTTTTTGGCCTTTTCAACCAGTTCAATATCCTGTTGTGCTTTGTGTGAAAGATTGGGATTTAACTCCATGATTGATACTTTGATTCAAAAAGGCTGGTGAACCAGATGATGCCCATGATCAGAGGCATGACCGGATCAAACAGCAGCGAAGGTAGTAATAAATGTTTTTCATCCAAGCAGCGCATTCCCAATTTGAAAACCACCAGCCTGGTCACCAATAACACCCCAAAAAGTGCAGATGCAAGCCACAGCCAGGGCGATGAGATACATAGCCATATCAGGGTAGTATAAAGTATGATCCGGCTTATCCATTCCAAACCGAGCCTGATCCTTGAACTACGCCGATAAAGACTGCCGGCCGATAAATGTCTTTTTTTCTGCTTGATCCAGCCACTGTAAGTGGACTTTGGCACTGAACAGGTATGGGCCTCCCTGCTTAGCTCCACAGCTGTGTTAAGTCCTGTTGCATTCTCATTGACAAACAAATCGTCATCGCCTGAAAGGAGGTGGTAATGCCTGGCAAATCCTTTATTCTCAAAAAACAGCGATTTATGGTAGGCGAGGTTTCGGCCCACCCCCATGTAGGGTTTCCCCTTGATGGCAAATGAAAGGTATTGAATGGCAGTAAAAACAGTTTCATAGCGGATGATGCTATTGAGAACTCCCTTGTGACGCTCATATCCTCCGTAACCCAGCACAATCCTCTTCTCATCGCTCAGGTGAGCGGCCATCCTGTTTAGCCATTGATTACTTAACGGATAACAGTCTGCATCGGTGAGTACCACCTGTTCAAAATGGGCCGATTTCAAACCAATGGTTAATGCCAGTTTTTTGCCCCTCATAGGGTTGTCACTGTTAGGAATGGAGGTGTAGCGAAGTTGTTTGTAACGGGCCGATAAGAGGATCAGTACGTCTTCTGTTTGGTCACTTGAGCCGTCATTGACCACCACCACTTCGAAATTGGGATGGTCCTGTTCCAGAATTTTTGGCAGGAAGCACTCCAGGTTCTTCTCCTCATTCTTTGCACAAATAATGACAGAAATTCCTGAATCGGATGGGCTAAGTGGTGCTGACTTGTACCGGGGAAGTTTGAAATAGACAAGCAGGTAGTATGCCAACTGGATGAGTAAAGCCGCCAAGAATAGTGCCAGAAGGATCCATTGCTGGAGGTTAGTGACGCCGATAATTTCCCTGATATCCATGTCCCGCAAATTTAGCTGGCAAATGGAGAAAAGAAAAAGCAGGTTTTCAACAATTGCTTATCTTTGGCTGATCTCAGAGAAAGCCGTGGAATTTCAAGTATTACATAAGGATGAAACGAGTGATGCCAGAGCTGGCATTCTGAGGACCGATCATTCTGAAATACCCACACCGGTATTTATGCCGGTGGGGACCGCCGGAAGCGTAAAGTGGGTGCATCAGAGGGAATTATTTTCTGACATCGAGGCTCCGATTATACTCGGCAATACCTATCATCTCTATCTCAGGCCAGGCCTCGAGGTCCTTCAAGGAGCTGGAGGATTGCACAAGTTCATGAACTGGGACCGGTCCATTTTGACCGATAGCGGGGGTTACCAGGTATTCTCCCTGGCGGCCAACAGGAAATTAAAGCCGGAAGGAGCACAATTCTCTTCTCATATT
>SPBY01000595.1 GCA_004525825.1 Bacteroidia bacterium | reverse complement strand
TGGTTTTATTACTTCAGATGGAACTATAAGTTCTGGATCAGGTAATTTTACATGCGTATGGAATCCTACATTTAGCAGGTATGAGATAACTATAACAGGTTATTCATACTTCTGGACAAGTTATACCACAGTAGTTTCCCTGGCACATCAGTCAGCCCAAGCAGGAGCAATCGGCAAAGTAGGGAGCATGGGTGGAATGTTGCTTATTTATATTGAAAGATAAAATCAGTCTTCTCCTCTGTAAGGGATCTACTGCCTGATAATCTTACCCTGATCGGGAAGGAATTTCTTTAATTGGAATTCCTTCCCATCAAAGACACCGTAGGTATAGTTGCCGATCCAATCGCTCAGGCAGATGACCCGGCTGTTGTCGGCAATGTGGATGTCGAAGGGGAGTTGACGTTGGCCGAATATGAAGTATTCGATGAAAGGTTTCTTTTCCAGTTCCTTCCTGGAAGGCCGAATGAAAAGGATGATCCGTAGATATTGATCTCTGTTCCGCATCTAATAACTTGCCTTGACTTTAGTAAAAGGATGGCATAACTTGTTGGAACAAAAACTAATCCAACAAGAATGGAATTACAGGTCCACTATAGGTCAGCCAGGTTAGTCTTCTGGTTTGCACAAGTCATAGGAGTCGCCATGATCGTAGCCTTATTAATATTTATTGGGGGAACATTAATTAGTGAGATACTTGATAAGCTTATAATTTTCAGAGAAGATTACATGGTATATATATTGTTCTTATTCGAGCTATTAATTACCGGTGCATTCATCCTCTCATGGTATAGAAGAAGGAATGGTGCTATTCTTATCATTGTTCTTTCGATCGTGATAAGTATCCTGTGGGGGAAGGAGGGTCTCAATTTTGTACTAATACATCTCCCTTTGTTATTCTCAGGCCTTCTTCTCCTCTTCTATTCGTATTACAAGGAATGGATATTAAAACAGAAAGCATAGGTGTTAAAATACAGAATTCAGGACAAGCTACGATACATTCCATTGCCATTTTCTAACTGCCCTCATGTATTGCCATCCAGTTTCCGGCAGGATCTTTGAACCAGGCTGATTTGGTGGGCCCTTCCTCGGCAATCCCCCTCTCATTTGTACCCATAACCTGTTGGAAAACCACCCCTTTCTGACTTAGATCATCTACCACATCTTCAATGTGGTTCACACTAAAAACAAGGACCGTGTGATCGGCTGGTTTATGATCCTCTTTCACATAGGCAAGAAATTTTGTGTTGCCTGCTGTATTTACCATAAGAGCATCGTGATGTTCATGGACATCAGTAACCAGACCTAACTTCTCTGAGTAGAATTTTTTAGCAACCTCTATATCATCGATAGAGAAACTGGCGAATGTCATATATTCTTTCATAATCTTTTTGTTTTTAATAAGTTACGTCATTCGCGAAGGGAAGTCTAACATTTGGCACTCTTTAACTCAATCATTAACATATGGATCTGATAAATCAATTATCTATCAAATGTTTGGATGGAATACCGATCTATGGTCCCATTTGGCTCCAATGCACCAAGTTTGTAACTTGCAGATAACAAACGCCCACTACAAAATGCCTTCGAAACCCAACAAACTATCCCAATTCTGGCAGGAACTCAAGCGGCGAAAAGTCACTCGAGTTATTACGGTCTATGCCGCAGCAGCTTTTGTGATCCTCCAGTTGATAGAGATCCTGGCGCCCTCCCTGAGGTTACCGGAATGGACCATGAACTTTATCCTGGTCCTGCTCATTGTGGGATTCATCATCGCGGTGATCCTTTCCTGGATCTATGACGTTCACTCTGAAGGAGGGATTGTAAAGACGGAGCCGGCTCAAAAGGTAAAAGAGGAGGATATACATCCTTCATCCAGCGGATGGAAGATAGCCAGTTATATCAGTTTTGTGGTGATTGTTGGGTTGATCGTCCTGAATATCATTCCACGCACAGGCAGTTCCAAAGAAAAAGCCATCCTTGATAAGTCCAAGGCAGTTCTTCCTTTTCTTGATAAATCCATTGCGGTTTTGCCATTTACATCATTGAGCGATGATCCTGAGAAGCAATATCTTGCCGATGGTGTAATGGATGCAATTCTACTTCATTTATCAAAAATTGAAGACCTACGGGTCATGTCCAGGACTTCTGTTGAAAAATACCGTGAAACAGATAAAACAGCGACTGAAATATGTCAGGAGCTTGGTGTGGCATATATCTTGGAAGGCAGCTTTCAAAAGTATGGTGATAATGCAAGGTTAATTGTCCAGTTAATTGAACCTGGAAAGGAAAGCCATGTATGGGCTGATGATTATGACAGGGACTGGAAAGATATTTTCTTCGTACAGAGCGAAGTAGCTAAGATTATTGCCAGTGAATTGCATGCTGTCATCACAGCTGAAGAAAAACAACTCATTGAGAAAATACCCACCACCAGCCTGACAGCATTAGATTTTTACCAACAAGGAAGAGAGGAACATAATCATTACTGGTTAGATAATAATAACAGAAAAGCATTGGAAAGAGCTGAAGATCTCTATTATAAAGCACTGGACTATGATTCCACATTTGCACTGGCATATATAGGATTAGCCAATGTATATCAGGACAAGCATTTTTGGGAAACTTATTTATCAGAAG
>SPBY01000433.1 GCA_004525825.1 Bacteroidia bacterium | reverse complement strand
TTTCTGCTGGAGCTGGGCGAGATCATCGCACGAAGCCTCCTGAACCTGAAGATGAACCTGCGTACCCAGACCTTGCTGGAGGAGTCGCGCAACATGACCGAAGAACTTCAAAAAAACGAAGAGCAGCTGCAGGAGCATGCGCGGGAAATGATTTCGACCCAGCTTAAACTGGAGAATGCCAATGTCCAGCTGGAAGGAAAGATGGAAGAAGCGAAGCATGCCAACGAAAGGCTACACCTGATGCTGGAACACGCTTCTGAAATCATTTCCATTTACAACAGCGACGGAATGCTCACCTATGTCAGTCCTTCGGTCATCAATATCCTTGGTTATACCGTACAGGAGATGATCTCGGGCAAGGACAAGGAGCGCATGGGAAGGGAGGATGCCACACGCCTGGCCAAGACCTTCGATCGCCTGAAGGAGACCCCCGGGGCCATCGAAAGCCTGGAGTACTCCTTTATCATGAAAAGCGGTGAAAGGATCCGCCTTAGAACGTCCATCAGAAACATGTTGCACGATACAGCCATCAAGGGCTTCCTGCTGAATACCACCGACATCACAGAATCGATCAGGGTGGAGAAGGAACAGCGCCTGAAAACCAGGATGAAGGCACTGTCTGAAAACTCCCTCGATCTGATCCTGCGCATCAGCGCCTCCGGAGTAATCTACTATGCCAATCCCATTGTGGAGGACTATACCGAATTCGCGCCTTCGACCATTATGAACCGAAACCTCAGCGAAATTCCCTTCAGACAGGTATTTAAGGACCTGCTCGATGAGATCCTGTCTTCCATGGCAGTTTCGCCAGTGAAACAGAACCTGCAGGTGACCCTGCCCATGGAGATGGGCAATTTCAGTACGGAGAGAATCCTGAATGTGGATGCCATCCCCGAATTCCTGGAGAGCGAGCTGGAAACCATCCTGGTGGTGGGTCATGATATTACGGAATCCAAGAGGATAGAGAAGGAGATCAAGGTCCAGAACCTGAAGGTCCAGGAAAGCATCAACTATGCCGAAAGGATCCAGTCGTCCATTTTGCCCGAGATCTCTCACATCCAAAAAGCCTTTCCCCGGAGTTTTGTGTTCTACAAACCGAGGGATGTAATTTCGGGGGACTTCCCCTGGTTTTTCGAGACAGAGGATTCTTACTACATAGCTGCCGTGGACTGCACCGGGCATGGGGTGCCGGGAGCGCTGCTTTCGCTGGTGGGACTCTTTTTGATGAACAATCTCACCAGTCTGCAAGCGGGTATCTCGGCTGGTGTATTGTGCGAGATGCTCCACCAGGAGGTGCGGAAGGCACTGAAACAGGACCGTCTGAATCCAGGTACCCGGGACGGAATGGACATGGCCATGTGCCGTTTTCTGAAGAAGAAGCCGGTGATGGAGTTTGCCGGAGCACACCGCCCGCTTTACCTTCTCAGCGAGGGAGAAATTACGGTGTACAAGGGCGACCGGAAAGCCATCGGGGGACTAAAGCATCCCAAAAAGCCGGAAGTGCCCTTTACCAATACCGAGGTTCCATGCCGCCGGGGCGATAAGTTCTTCTTTTTCACCGACGGGCTCCCCGACCAGATGGGCGGTCCGGAAGGTCTCAAGTATGGTTCGGGAAGGGTCAGGCAGGTATTGCTGGAGAATCCGGGATTTACCATTCCCCAGTTCAATGAGTTCTTCAAGGCAGACTTCACAGAGTGGATGGGCGAGGAGCGCCAGCTCGACGACCTGCTGCTGATTGGCATCGAAGTCTGATTTTTCCTATATTTATGGCAATTATGAGTTACACCGGTGAAAGCAAAGGATTTCTGAATTACATCTATGATCGGTACACCAACCTGCAGATCAAAGATATTACCCTCCTTTTTGAAGGGCAGATCACCCACCAGGTAATGAAGGCACTGACCGGACTGGTGGAGGAGCAGCTCGACGAAGTGGAGGACGACAAGGTGCTTCGAAGGGTCTACCATGTAATGGTGGAATCGCTTCAGAACATCAACCGGCATGCGGAAGCCTATGAATACAGGGGGCATCCCTACCCCGGCATGGGCCTGGTGTTGGTGGCCAAAAACAGAAAGCGCTTTCAGGTAACCACCGGCAACATTATCGAACATGCACATGCAGAGGAAATCTCCATGTTCCTGGGCAAGCTAAACACCATGGATTCCGACGCGCTCGATGATCTTTATAAAAAACAGATGCGCGAAGGGATCACATCGCCCAAGGGAGGTGCCGGACTGGGCTTTATAGATATCAGGCGAAAGACCGGGAACCACCTCGATTACAGCTTTGTAAGCATTGATGATGAGACCACTTTCTTCATTTTCACTTCAACCATATCAAGATAAGCCATGGAGACTTTAAGAATTGAAGCCACCGACGATAGTCCGCAGGTGCTTCTCGACCAGGAAGACAAGCAGTTTGAGATCTCCGGGAAATCGCTCCCCGAGGATGTGGTGGATTTTTACCAGCCCGTCATGGCCTGGCTGAATGAATACAGGGAGAAACCCAACGCCAGAACTGAATTCAACCTCAAAATGATCTATTTCAATACCGCCTCATCCAAACAAATCATGGACATCCTGATGATCTTTGAAGAAATGGTGGAAGAAGGACACGAGGTGGTGATAAGATGGCACTCCATGCAGTCGGACGAGGATATGCAGTAGGCCGGTAAGGAATATGAAGAAATGCTCGATATACCCTTTGAACACCTAACCTACTAGTAATTATACCTGCTAGCCAGACCCCTCTGACAGATGAGCGAAGAGATCCTGAAGGCCCTGATGCAGCTGTTTGCCCTGATCGCCAAACAGGATGGTGGCATCGGCCAGAAGGAGATCGATTACGTCAGGCGTTTCCTGGTGCAACAGATCGGGGTCGACTCGGCCGCAGACTACCTGCAGCTATTCGAAGACTCAGTTGAACAAGATACCATCCCTCACAAGGATAAAGAAAAGAAACTCACCTCCGTTCTGGACTCGGTCAAGGTCCTGAAACTGTGCAAGCAGATCAGCAAGACCATCAACCAGCGGCAGAAGCTGGTGGTGCTGGTTCGCCTCCTGGAACTGATCAATGCTGAATACCCCCTGACTGCACAGCGCGTAGGCATTGTAAAAACGGCCTCCGATATTTTCCGCGTCGCTAAGGAGGAGTATGAAAGCATCTTCACCTTTGTCACTTCCACCGAGGATAAAGAATTCCGCAGTCCGAACCACCTGGTGATGTACCCCTTGTTCTTCCTGTGGATTCCTTCGGCGGAACTATATTTCGTGAAGTTCAGCGGCCAAATGGAGGTCTTTCTCAACGGGCTCAGCATGCGCGAGGGCACCATATACCTTTTTGCCAGCGGAAGCACTCTCCGCCTTCCGGTGGGTCTGCCTGTCTACTATTCCGACATCGCTTCACGATTTCTTTCAGACCGTTCCCCGGAAAAGATCACCCTGGAAGCGGACCACCTGTCCTACCGGTTTTCCGACGAGGCCAAAGGCCTGAACGATATCTCCTTCAACGCGCGGCAGGGCAACCTGGTGGGGATTATGGGATCGAGCGGAACCGGAAAGACCACCCTTATGAATGTGCTGGCAGGCATGTATACTCCCTCATCGGGACAGGTGCGGATCAACCAGATTGATCTCCATAAGGATG
>SPBY01000688.1 GCA_004525825.1 Bacteroidia bacterium | reverse complement strand
TAAGGTATTTATTATCAGTCACATTTTTAGTAAATTGCTGCTTCTAAAAAACAGAGATATGAAAAACTTCCTGAGCAGTCTGCTTGCCACCATAGTGGGTCTATTGATCATGACCCTGCTGGTCTTTTTTATTTTCATGGGAATTATAGCCGCCTCCACCTCCAAAGAGGTCGCTGAGGTCAAGGAGAATTCAGTACTTGAGGTAAAATTCAACGCACAGATCTCGGATCGCGCCAATGAAGATCCTTTCGCCCAGTTTCTTTCGGGTAATTTTATGAATTCTGAAATGATGGGGCTGAACCAGATTTTGAAGGACCTGGACAAAGCAGAAGCGGATGAAAACATCGAAGGAATTTTTCTGAAACTCGGTGCTGTTTCGGCCGGTATCTCCACCCTGGGAGAGATCAGAGATGCCTTGCTGGACTTTAAAAAGAGTGGGAAATTCATCTACGCCTATGCCGATGCTTTCACCCAGAAATCCTATTACCTGGCCACCGTGGCGGACAGCATCTTCATGACTCCCGAGGGGATGTTCCTCTTTAACGGCTTGAGTGCCGAAGTGATGTTTTATAAGAAGGCCCTTGAAAAAATCGGGGTAGAGATGCAGATCGTCAGACACGGTACCTACAAGGGGGCGGTGGAGCCATTCCTGAGGGATGACCTGAGCGACGAGAACAGGGAACAGATCGAAAGTTACGTAGGTGCACTCTGGGAAAAGATCGTAAGTGACATCTCGGAAAGCAGAGGAATATCCGTGGAGAAGCTGAATCAGATCGCCGACGAACTGCTCACCATCGACTCAGATCAACTGGTCGAAACCGGGATGGTCGATGGTTTGATCTACTATGATGAAATGCTTTCCCTCCTGAAAGGAAAGATGGGAATTGAAGAGGAGGATGACCTGGAGGCCATTTCCCTCAAAAGCTACAAAAACGTACCAGCTGCAAAGAAAACGGAATACAGCAAGGACAAGGTGGCGGTGATTTACGCCATGGGAAGCGTGGTGGACGGAAATGCCCCCGAAGGATTTATTGGTTCTGAAAGGATTTCCAAAGCCATCCGGAATGCCCGGAGGGACAAGTCGGTCAAGGCCATTGTATTCCGGATCAACTCCGGGGGAGGAAGCGGATCTGCGTCAGATGTGATTTACCGCGAGGTGCTACTGGCGGCCAAAGAGAAACCGGTGGTGGCTTCCATGGGCGATGTGGCCGCATCAGGTGGATACTACATTGCTGCCCCTGCCGATACCATCCTGGCAGGTCCGGCCACCATTACCGGCTCCATTGGTGTATTTGGAATGTTTCCCAATGTACAGGGGCTGTTGAACGACAAACTGGGCATTACCACCGATGTAGTAAAGACCAACAAACACTCCAACATCCTTACTGCCTTTGATCCTCTTGATACTGAAGAGCGGGTGATTGCTCAAAAGATGATCGATAATTTTTATACCAGGTTTGTAAATATTGTGGCCGAAGGCCGCGCCATGAGTTACGAGGAAGTGGATGCCATCGCCAGTGGCAGGGTCTGGGCCGGAACTGATGCCCTGGAACTGGGCCTGATCGACATGTACGGGGGACTGGAAAAATCCATCGAGGTGGCTGCGGAAATGGCAGGGCTGGAAGATTACCGTGTTCAGTCTCTTCCCGTGCTGGAGGACCCCTTTACGGCCATCATGAATCTGCTGACCGGAAATGCCATGATGCGTACCGACAGGATCCTGAGACGTGAACTTGGTGACGAGTATATCCATTACAGAAAAATCCAGGATATCAGGAATATGCATGGGATCCAGGCTGTATTGCCCTATGAAATTGAAATCCACTAAAACATACTGGAGATTTATCCTGCTACCTTTTTCATGGCTCTATGGCCTGGGGGTCTGGATCAGGAACCGCCTGTATGACCATGAGCTCCTGAAATCGACCAGTTTCAATGTCCCCCTGATTACGGTGGGTAATATCACCGTGGGAGGGACCGGGAAAACACCCCACGTGGAGTACCTGGCCGCGCTTCTTGGAGAGAAATTCAGCGTGGCTACCCTGAGCAGGGGGTATAAGAGAAGAACCCGGGACTTCCGAATTGCCAGCACAGATTCGACGGTAAGCGAAATAGGCGATGAACCCCTGCAGATTAAAAGGCGCTTCCCTGAGATCACCGTGGCCGT
>SPBY01000356.1 GCA_004525825.1 Bacteroidia bacterium | reverse complement strand
GGTGATGCGCACCGGATTACTTCCGGTCCACCTGCGGGTATTGAGGCGGGGATTATCGGTCAGCACTGTGTTTGTTCCAACCATGATGGCAGACTCCTCGCTTCTCCATTTATGCACCAGGGTTCGGCAAAGCTCATTGCTGATCCACCTGGGTCCCTCCTGATCGCCCGGCTCCCGCTCAAGATCGATAAAACCATCGGCCGTTTGCGCCCATTTCAGGATCACATAGGGTCCCCTGTAATTGATGTAGTGAAAAAACCTCCTGTTCAGATGAAGCCCTTCCTCCTCCAGGCAAGCGGTCACTACTTCTATCCCTGAATCCTCCAAATGTCTGATGCCCTGCCCATTCACACTTGGGAAGGGATCCGTGTTAGCAATCACCACCCTCCTGATTCCTTTTTGGGAGATAAGCATGGAACAAGGAGGCGTTTTGCCGTGATGTGAACAAGGTTCCAGGTTGCAGTAGAGGGTCGACTGGCTAAGCAACGAGGGATCCTTCACCGCGCGGATAGCATTCACTTCAGCATGTGGCCCGCCAAACTCATGATGAAATCCTTCACCAATGATGCGGTCCTGATGCACAAGCACCGCTCCCACCAGGGGATTGGTTTTTGTCATGCCTAAACCTTTACGCGCCAGCCCAAAGCAACGACGCATGTATATTTTATCCCTCTCAGTAATCAAGATTTCGCATTATTAGTACATTTGCTTCATGCTCCAAAACCGTGCCACACTAAAACAAACCAGGTTCTCCCTGTTGAATGAGCTTAGGCAAGACTACTCGGAGAATGAATCAGAATCCATCACCCGCCTGATCCTGGAGCATGCTGGGTTCCCCCTCTCAGTCTGCCTGTTGGAACCTGACAAGATAACACCTTCTTCGATAATTGCACAAATAAATACAATTGTTGACGAAATTCAAAGTGGCAGGCCCATTCAGTATGTTCTCGGGCAAACTCAGTTCTGTTCCATTAAAGTTGTGGTGGATGAGAGAGTTCTGATCCCCAGGCCGGAAACCGAAGAGATGGTCTATATGATCCAGTCAGGAGACAGGCAGAAATTCAGCCGGATTATCGACCTGGGTACCGGTTCGGGAAGCATTGCTCTGGCCCTGAAACACCATTTCCCGGAAGCCATGGTTGCGGGTCTGGATGTAAGCACGGAAGCCTTAGCTCTGGCAAATCAGAACGGCCGCCTGAACGACCTTGAGGTGCTCTGGGTGGAAGGTGATCTTCTGAACACTTCCGTTCTGCCGGAACAAGGGGAACTTGACAAGGGTTTTGACCTGGTGGTAAGCAATCCACCCTATGTACTGGAGAGCGAAAAAAAGCAAATGGAAGACCATGTATTGCAACATGAACCAGGAAAAGCCCTCTTTGTGAAGGACGAAGATCCGCTTCTCTACTACCGGGCGATTCTTAGATTTTGCGACATACATCTTGATGCAGGAGGTCAATTGTGGGTGGAGATCAATGAACGGTTTGGGAATGAGACTGCCACTCTATTCGAAAATGCTGGATATCAGCATGTGCGTATTCAGAAAGACATTCATGAAAAAGAAAGGTTTATCGATGCAAGGAAGTGACTCAATGGAATACAATGAAGCACTCAGGCAGGCTGCAACCCTTTGCAGCCGTCAGGAGCAATGCAGCAATCAAATCATGGAGAAGCTAAACCACTGGAACATCTCCGAGGATGATTCCCTGCGTATCATTGAATTGCTGCAGAAGGAGAAATACCTGGACGACCAGAGGTATGCCACCTTTTACACCCGGGACAAATTTCGTTTAAATGGCTGGGGGAAGGTTAAAATAACCGTGATGCTGCGACGGAAAGGAATTCCTGAATCAGTGATCAAAGCGGCTTTGAGCGAGATTGATGATGAAACTTATTTCAATGCCTGCGCCAAGCTGATCTCTGAGAAATCTGCCACACTCAGGGAGAAGAATCACTTTGCCAGAAAAGGCAAGCTTTTCAGGCATGCTGCTCAACGGGGATTCGAATCGGAGCTGATTCACCGGATCCTGAACAAGAACTTACCCGAATAATCTTTTTTCTATCTTTGGTGAAATTCTCAAACAATATGATTTCAAGCGAACAGATCAAAGATCTCCACAGACGACTGGTTGCGTTAAGGAGGCATCTTTGACGTAGATGCCAAAATCATCCGAATAGAAGAAGAAGAGCAACTTACCCACGATCCTGATTTCTGGAACAATCCCAAATCGGCAGAGGAACAACTGAGGAAAATTGCCCGGCTCAAGAGCTGGGTGGATGGCTATAATGGTGTACAAACTGCAGTAGAAGACTTAAGCGTACTCGCTGAATTCCATGAAGCCGGAGAGGCCTCTGAGGAAGAAGTAAATGCCCAGTTCTCCACTGCCCTGATCCTGACCGAAGCTTTGGAATCCAAGAACATGCTGCGCAATGAAGAGGACAGCCTGGGAGCCATCCTTAAGATCAATTCGGGGGCGGGGGGAACAGAGAGCCAGGACTGGGCAGAAATGCTAATGCGCATGTACCTCCGATACGGGGAAAAACATGCCTATAATGTCAAGGAGCTCCACATGGTCCAGGGAGACGAAGCCGGGATAAAATCTGTCACTCTTGAATTCACGGGCGATTACAGTTACGGATTCCTGAAGAGTGAGAGCGGGGTTCACCGCCTGGTGCGTCTCTCTCCCTATGATTCAGCCAACCGCCGTCACACTTCTTTTGCCTCGGTTTTTGTAAGCCCGGCGATTGACGAATCCATTGAGATTGTTGTAAATCCGGCTGACCTAGAGTGGGACACCTTTCGTTCGGGAGGTGCCGGTGGTCAGAATGTGAACAAAGTGGAGACCGGTGTAAGAGTCCGCCACCTTCCCACCGGGATTACGGTGGACAATACCGAAACACGTTCCCAGTTGATGAACCGTGAAAATGCCATGCGTATTTTAAAGTCGCACCTTTACGAAATCGAATTGCAGAAAAAGAGGGAGAAGCAAGCCCAGGTGGAAGGCAGCAAAATGAAAATCGAATGGGGTTCCCAAATCCGAAACTACGTGTTACATCCTTACAAACTGGTAAAGGACCTGCGCACCAACTTCGAAACAGGCAATGTACAAGCAGTTCTAGATGGGGGACTGGACGATTTTATTAAGGCCTTCCTGATGGAATTTGGCGGAAAGTAAAGAACGCTACCTGGAAGAGGAAGCAATGCAAAAATCCATCCTTAGGCAATATGAGATACTTCGTCCCGAAGGCATCGTCTGTCACACCTTCTGGCATGGACCGGATTCAGATATTTACAACGATCTGTATGTAAACAACCATAGAGACAATGATGTCAGGATGCTCTTTGGAGATTACTTTGATCAACTACTCATACAATTCTACAAAGAATTTGAGACAGGTGATTCCATTATTTACTTAGGGAAAAAGAGAGCGGGACTGCCTACCTGAGACACCCCCTCCTCTAAAATTAGCTTTACTCTAACGAGTATTTGCCGGATGAGCAAACTGGGATTATTGACGCAGTCAATAACCACTTTGCGAATTGGCAAATACGAGTTTAGGTAAAAATAATCTGCGTGTTTTCGCCTCCACATAATCCGTAGAAATCTCCCACAGTCAGTACATCTTTCACTTCATCATGCAGATCTTTCTTCTCAAGTTTGAACATGTCCATGGCCAGTTTGCAGGCATAGATCTCTCCACCGCCTGCAGTGATCATCTCCAGGAATTCGTCCACCGGAGGAATATCCAGCTTGTACATCGTGCTTTTCATCATGGCCGATACACCTGCTTCCACACCGGGAATCATTCCCAGGATGGTCGGGAAAGGCAAGCCTCCGGGTGCTCTCATGGCAGGATTCCCCACTGTGGCAGTCTTGAGCCTGCCCATTTGTTTCTTGGTGATGGCATCCATGCCAAAGAAAGTGAAGAATACTTTAGTCTCAATTCCTTCCATTACCGCACCATTGGCCATGACCAGAGTTGCGTAAACATCTTCAATTGTGCCCTTGGCACAAATGATACACACCTTTTTTAAAGGCGTTTCGCTGTTAGTTGCCATTATATAATGCTTTTAGATTAAACACAACTTGCAGGCTTGGGAATACCGGCGAATTTTGAAGAAAACTTCAAGGGACCACCAGGGAAAAGCTGGTACAGTCCTTTAATATCAGTAATACCCGATTTGCCAACCCTTCTGATGGTCAGGGTCTCCCCCTTTGCATTGGCATTACGAAGAAATTCGAGCACCTCATAGTGCTTCTCGGTAAGTTCGATTCCTTCTTCTTTAGCCATTTCAGCTGCAATTTCCCTGTTCCACTGGGAAGCATCTGCCATGTAACCTTCATCATTGACTGTAACTGTTTGTCCAGCATACGTTTTTGTTG
>SPBY01000686.1 GCA_004525825.1 Bacteroidia bacterium | reverse complement strand
TACCAGCATATATTCCCATCCCATCTCAGCCGCCAAATCTATGTATTGTTTGATGACAGGCATTTCCATTTTTACTTCCCCGTGCCACCAGTGATCCCAGGCACTCATTCCCGGCTTAATCCATGAAGGATCTTCAATGGCACACGGTTCGTTCAGGTTTTGAACGATTTCTGATTCAATGAGTGTTCCGGGAGACTCCCCTACCATTAGCACTCGCCAGGGAGTGTAAATTTCGTCATCGAACCTGGCTTTAGAACCACCTTCCTCTTCACTGGGAAGGGGCGCGAGTTTTGTAGTTAACTGGTTGGTGTTGCCATTGGTGCCCACATAAAAGGCCGGGTAGTTATCGATGTTGGCTTCTGTGATGGCCAGCCAGAGATGGTCTTCAAACTCCATGAGCAGAGGCATGCCTGCCAGTGAACTTTCATTTAAAGTACTTAGCTTCTTTGGTATAAATTCTTTTTCGTTGGAAGTTGCATAACCTCCATATTCCACAATCCATGCATTGGGATCGCCCGGAATTCGAAATGTGGTGAGTTCCCGGGTAATTTCCCGGTCTCCCACTTGTTCCGAACGATAGAGCTTATACCTGAAAGCCACTCCATCGTCATAGGCGCGAACATATAATTCCATCTTTCGCTTCAAACCCGACCCTTCCCGTAAACTCCAATGAAGCTCATTGCAATGATTCAGTATCCGGGCATGTTTGGACTTTACCACAGGTTCCCATTCCTCGTGAATTGTGACCAAAGTCTGATCGACCACATCCAGAGATCCATCAAAGCTGGGTTCTCCCTTTAACTCAAAACCCAATGGGGAAGGCAAGATAATTTCCCTCCCTTTGTAATTCACTGAATAGGTCAGTTTCTCACCACTTCCCAGGCTAATGGCAATGTTTCCATCGGGCGATTGTACAGAAGCGGAATCCTGTGCTGAGCAAGGAGTTAATAGAATAGATATACTGAAGAAGATCGTAGTAAGCGCTAAATTTCTCATACCGGAATTTTTCTATTGCGTTAAATTAACAAAATCCCAGGGCTTTAACACACCCTTTTCCCTCACTTGAATAAGCATATGATCTTTTTGGCCGTCCTTAAAAGATCATGATCACAATTCTGCGGTAAGAAGTGAGGGAGGGGCTTCCATGGTCCCTCACCTCGAGGATCAGGTGGAGGTCCTTGCCGCCTTCCCCGTAAGGCACCATAAAGCTTACTTCAGGGCTCACGTAATTCTCAAGGGTGGGGCATTGCATGTTGGTTCCTGCTTCAGGGTAGGTCCACCAGGTAATATCAAGATTGTCCCCATCCATATCATAGGAATCAAGTGCTGAAAAAGTGAGCGTATCCCCCTGGCTTGCCTGGACCCACAGGATCTCCTTGGTCTCATCTCCCATGACCACTGCCACCGGGTTGTGGTTGGCCTCTTCATAAGGCTGCACGCACCAGTCCATGCGGGCCTGGAACTCATTCTGAAATGAGGGCCTCCAGCGGGATACCGTGGACCGGGCATGGATGATCATATCGGCAAAATCATCGTCATCTCTGTAAAAATTGTCCCCGGCCAGTTTGAACCTTCCACCCCAGCCGCCCCAGGCAGGTTGTTCAGGGTCTTGCAAGCCATTCTGCAGGAAATAGAACCAGGAAGGGGTATCGCCCTCCTTGAGCGCTCCGTGGGGATTGGGCGCGGTCCAGGTTTCCGGCGGATAGAGCTCTCCCAGGGGACCATGATCCAATCGTACGTGGGCATCTATCCATTCCCTCGAAGTGAAGGACTCTTCTCCGCCCAGGTACATCCCCCTGTAAGCTCCCTCCCTTTTATCAGCCCCCTCAGGTGCCTTGGCCAGGATATAAAATATCCCCGGAAACTCCTGCCTGATGTAGGAATGCAAATCATCCTGGTCATCGATGTCGTACACACGAAGCCTGGACAGGAACTGGCTGTACTCGTCAGGGTCCCTCGTATGCTTGATCTTCCAAAGCGCCTGAACAAGGTCGGTCTGTCCTCCCCAGACCGCAACATGTACCGGACGCTCCCCGGCCCTGTCCACCACCCGGATAATCCACTCCGACCCTTCACTGTCATATCCCTCACCAATATGGTCCAGTCCACGCTTTGGATTTCCCTTTTTGACCCTGGCCAGCAGGGAATCCGGATTGGGGTAGCCAGGG
>SPBY01000282.1 GCA_004525825.1 Bacteroidia bacterium | reverse complement strand
GGAAAGATATTTGCCCTGGAAAAGTGGGCAGCCAGCAATCCAAAGGACAATAGTACAGGAAGCAGTCTAACCAGGTTCATTGTGCATAGTTTTGAATTCAAATCATTTCCTGGATGATTTGGAATGGATGGTTTTTAAAATGTCCTGGTGCAGCCCTGCTCCTGAAGCAAGAATGGTGTAATTGTCATTCACTGCCCCCGCTGAGAGATCAAATTTAATCTCCTGGCCATGGATGTCGGTGACTGTCCCACCGCCTTCACGAATGAGCAGCCAGGAAGCTGCTATATCCCATATTTTGGTGGCCTGGTTCAGGGCAGCTCCCAGCCTTCCGTCGGCCACATAACAATAATCGACCAGGGAGTTGGTGGCACGGATGTTTCTTACTTCCCTGGATAAGTTGGCCATGAGCTCCATTTCGGCCCTGGTTTGTGCCTGATCCTCGTTGAAATCAAAGGAGTAGACCACCAGTTGTTCCGACAGATTGGCCGACGGTGTGACATGGATGGGTTCCCCGTTTCGTGTGGCGCCTCCCCCGGCCTCGGCGAGGTAGAGCTTTTTATCCACCGGCAGATACATGCCGCCCAGAACCGGAGTAACTCCTTTGAACAGGGCAATGATCACTCCGAACCAGGGCAATCCGGCAGCAAAATTGGAGGTGCCATCCAGCGGGTCCACCACCCAGGTATACTCAGAATGCCTGTCCATGTACTCCGACTCCTCTGTAATTACATTAAAAACTTCCGGGGCACCATCGAGGACCTCCAGGATGGCCCGTTCAGCGGCCAGATCGGCTTCGGTCACCACCGAGCTGATGCTTTCTTTCACGATGGCTTTGCCGGTCCGGCCCAGGTGGTCGATTAATACCTCTCCTCCTTTTTTCAGGGCTGTCTGGAGGATGGTGCTGGCAAATTTAGGAATCATATTGAGGCATTCAATTTAGAGGAAAACTATTTGCTCAATTTATTGAGTAAATTTACTCAATATACTAAGTAAATTGTAAATATTGCCATAATAGACACATTGACAATAGTTTACCTAATGAAAGATATCAACATCGCCACCGCCCAGTTCCAGACCCGGAACGGCGACAAAGAATTCAACCTGTCACGCATTGAAGCCCTTACCGCAGAGGCAGCGGAAAAAGGAGCCAATGTGGTCAGTTTTCACGAACTGAGTATTACTTCCTACAGCTTTTTAAGAAATCTGTCTGAGCAGGAAATATTTGATCTGGCAGAGGAGGTCCCTTCGGGGGAAAGCACACTGGAGCTGATCCGAATAGCAGCAAAGTACAATGTGGCCCTTTTGGCCGGACTGGTGGAGAAAGAGGAGGGGAAGCTCTACAATACCTATGTATGTGTGACGGGCTATGGCTACGTGGCCAAATACAGGAAGCTGCATCCCTTTATCAGTGAACACCTCTCACCCGGGGAAAAATACGTGGTCTTTGACCTGCATGGCTGCCGCTGCGGAATTCTGATCTGTTACGACAACAATGTGATAGAAAATGTAAGGGCTACTGCGCTGCTAGGGGCGGAGATCATCTTTATGCCCCATGTGACGGGTTGCACTCCCTCGCCCATGCCTGGCCGTGGATGGGTGGACAGGAAGTTCTGGGATGACCGAAAAAAGGACCCGGAAGGCTTGAGAACCGAGTTTGAAGGACCTAAGGGGAGGGGATGGCTTATGCGCTGGCTTCCGGCCCGTGCCTACGACAACGGGATCTACGTGGTGTTTTCCAATCCCATTGGTCCTGATGGCGATCAATTAAAAAATGGCAACTCCATGATCCTGGACCCCTATGGAGAGATCCTGGCCGAATGCCGCTCCATGGACGATGAGGTGGTGGTGGCAACCTGTATACCCGATAAGCTGGAGTTGGCCGGGGGGTACCGTTACAAAAATGCCCGGAGGCCGGAATTGTATGGACAGATAATCGGTAAGGTCCACGATGCCCAACTGAGGGTGGAATGGATGAAGCCCAGAAAATAGGAGCTATACGAATAAGCTGGCCAGCATGGTGAATACCAGTCCGCAAACGCCGACAATGGTTTCCATCACTGTCCACGACCTGAGGGTTTGTTTTTCGTCCATGCCAAAATATTTACTCACCAGCCAGAAACCACTGTCGTTTACATGCGAGAGTATAGTGGCTCCCGAAGCAATGGATATGACAATAAGGGCCATTTCCGGGGCGCTGGGCTGAATGAAACTAAGCACCGGCGCCATGATTCCCGCCGCAGTGATCATGGCCACTGTGGTAGATCCCTGTGTTACTCTTACAATGGCTGCCAGGACCCATGCAAGGAAAATGGGTGGCATGGCAGAGTCTGCAATGGAATTGGCCATCATTTCACCAATCCCGCTGTCCACCAGAATCTGCTTGAGTACACCTCCTGCCCCTGTCACCAAAATGATGATTCCTGCGGGGCCCAGTGCTTTACTACTTAAATCGAGGAGTTCTTGTCTTGATTTCCCTCTTCGTATACCCAGGAAATAGAGAGCCAGCAGGGCTGCAATAATCAGTGCACTAAAGGGATGTCCTATAAAGATCAGAATATCTGAAAACACAGTCTTTGCCAGCACTCCTTTATCCACTAGAACAGCAGTGAAGGTATTTACCAGGATTAAGAATAGTGGCACGGCTATAATAAGCGCAATGGAACGGAAGGAGGGCAGTTTTTCTCCGGGAGTTGACCTGGCAGAATTATTCAACAACATATCCTTTGGTGGCTGGATATTTATCTTCCCTGAAATATACTTGCCAAAAACGGGACCGGCAATGATGGCGGTAGGAATCCCAAGGACGAAGCCAAAGAAAATGACCCATCCCAGCTCTGCATCCAGAATTTCAGCCACTGCAATGGGGCCCGGAGTTGGGGGCATGAAGCTGTGAGTAACCGCCAGACCGGCCAGGAGGGGTATTCCATAGTATAAGAGCGATCTTTTTGTATCCCGCGACAGGGCATAGATGATCGGAGCCAGAATGACGAGTCCCACATCCAGGAAAACCGGGATAGCCACTATAAAACCCGTAATAACCATGGCCCAGGATGCCCTGTCGGAGCCGAACTTTTTTATGAGATAGTGGGCCAGGGATTCAGCTCCCCCGGAGCTTTCAAGTATCTGTCCAAAAATGGCCCCCAGTCCGACCACCACAGCCACAAAGCCCAATGTTCCTCCCATTCCTGTTTGAATACTCACCAGAATATCCTGAAGTGGCATGCCGGCCAGAATGCCCACAAACATGGAGGTAAGGAGAAGGGAGATAAAGGCACTGATCTTGAACTTCAGTACCATTATAAGAAGTAGAGATACCGCTGCTACAACGAGGATTATAATATGAGCAGTTGACATGGCTTTATTCTATTGGTGAAAGGGAAAAGCTTTGGCTGACAGAAGAAACAAACATATTGAATTTTTCCATTATATCCATGTTTGGATTTCCTTTCCCACATTGGAAAAGCGATTCTTATGGGGAAAATTCTAAAGAATAGTTCTATCTTTTGAAGGATGAGTAAGCAATAGAGCATGAATATCAAAACCAAAAAAATCGCCGGGATCGGCGAATTGCTCTGGGATGTATTGCCCCAGGGAAAACAGATGGGGGGAGCCCCCTGCAATTTTGCCTTTCATGCCATGCAAGCCGGGTTTGATACCCATGTGGTCAGTGCAGTGGGAGAAGATCCGGACGGAAAGGAAATTCTTCAGGTCATGTCTGAGCTGGGACTGGACCAGACTTATGTTCAGAACCACCCTGATTATCCCACCGGTACTGTGACTGTGGAACTGGCCGGAGAAGGTATTCCCAGCTACACCATACATGAAAATGTGGCCTGGGATCATATCTATTGGAATAAGGATTTGGCCAAACTTGCCGTGGAGGTGGATGCAGTCTGTTTCGGAAGCCTTGCCCAGCGAAACCAGGTTTCCGGAAATACGATCCGGCGTTTTATGGAGACTGCCCGGCCGGAGTGTCTGAGGGTTTACGACATCAATTTGCGTCAATCCTTTTATGACAGAGAAACTCTCTTTCAGTCACTTAAGCTATCCAATGTTCTGAAACTGAATGAGAACGAACTCCCTTTGCTGGCAGGTTTCCTGGGCTTTGAAGGGAGTGAGCAGGAGATTCTCACCAAACTGCTGAATGAGTTTCAGCTCAGGCTCATCGCTTATACAAAGGGGAGTCAGGGGAGCTGGTTAGTGACTCCGGACGAAAGATCCCATTGTGAAGTTCCATCGGTGAAGATAGCTGATACGGTGGGAGCTGGAGATTCTTTTACAGCAACACTTCTGGCAGGCACTCTTAACGGGCTGCCCTTGAAAAAGATACATGCTTTAGCCACAGAAGTAGCTGCCTTTGTCTGTTCCCGGCACGGTGCCACCCCTAGGCTGCCCAAGCATCTCCTTGAACATCTAAAACCTACAAACTAATCATGTAAAAATGGAAAAAGAAGCACTTATTATTAAACAGGCTGAGTTCAATCCCAGGATACGTAAATACATCCTTCATGTAGTCGCCTTCTATCTGTTTATCTCAGTAGCAGGTATACCCTTGATTCTTTTATGGTATGTCGGGATCGGACAATACATAAGCAGGCGCTATTATGAACACCTGGCATGTAGCTTGACCGACAGCCATCTGGAATTTAAAAAAGGCGTACTTTTCAGGGTGGAGAAAACCATCCCACTGGAAAATATCCAGGATATAACATTTATAGACAACCCATTTCTACGCTGGTTTGATCTGCGTATACTAAAGATAGAAACAGCCGGATCCAGCAATCCCACTGGCAGCGATATGAAACTGATAGGAATTGTTGACACTCCTGCCTTCAAAAAACAAGTACTAGAACAGAGGACCGTCATCCGAAACAAAGCGCTTACTATGATGGGGGGAGGTACAGGATCTGGAGATGAGGAGAGTATAAAATTGCTCAAGGAGATCAGAGATCTTTTACAAGACATAAAGAACAAGTAATCCTGCTATTCACTTATGAAAAGAAAAGAATTTATTGGCCTGGCAGCTCCTGCTGCTATCGGCTTAAGTGTTTTTCCCGATACTCTTTTCGCGAAGGGCCCCGGGGTAGTTAACGCACGGGATCTCAATGCTTACCTGCGCTC
>SPBY01000466.1 GCA_004525825.1 Bacteroidia bacterium | reverse complement strand
TAGATCTTTTTCACGTCATTCCCTTCGTCATCAATATTGAGGGCACCGCGGTTATATTCCATGGTCCCGTCCTCGACGATATTGATAAAGTCTTTGGCAATACTCTTGCCCATCTTGTCGGAGAAAATGGATTCCCCTTTCCGGTTGAAATCAGCCTCAAAGGGGTGACCCATGGCTTCGTGCAACAGAATCCCCGATCCTCCGGCACCGAGCACCACGGGCAATTCTCCTGCTTTGGGTTTGCCGGCACCAAAGAGGAAGTTGGTCTTGGCAATGGCTTCCTGTGCCAGTTCTTCCACCAGTTCGTCGTTCAGAAATTCAAATCCCCGGCGGATCGAACGCGCACTGTAGTCGTTTTCAATCTGCCCGTCCTGCTCCATCACACAAACCACCCCCAGGGTAGCCATGGGGCGGTAATCAAAGGTGAGCAATCCCTCGGAGTTATAAAACATCACGTAAGAAGACTCATCACGCTGGAACACCCGGACCTTGGTGACCTTTTCGTCCAGTTCATACAGGCGGTCATTCACTTTCTGTACAAAAGGAATCTTCTGCTCCACAGTGGAGTTTTCCCATTTTTGGGAGACTTTGTAGTAATTGGGGGCTTTTTTTTCGATTAGCTCGCTCTGCTTGAAAGTGACCGGATCGTTGGCAATGTTGGCAGCGGTTTTGGCCACTTTCAGCATGTCATCCAGGCTGGTGGTTTCGGTATAGGCGAAACCGGTCTGCTCGCCTTTCAGTACCCTGATTCCCACCCCGTAGTCCACATTGGAAAAAGCACTGTTCACTTTTCCGTCTTCCAGTCCCAGGCTGTTGGACAGGGTATGTTCAAAAAAGAGATCTGCATAATCACCACCCTTGGACATGGCCTCTGCTACCACTTTTTGCAGCATTTCGTGAGTTACTTCAAAATGGTCTAGATAGCTTTTCACATCGGGAGAGATTTGAAGATTCTGGCATGATTTCAGCAACGGGGGCAATACCATGGTTCCCGCAACAGCTGCACCGCCTGTAAGAATAAAGTTTCGTCTGCGAGGCTCATATTGTCTCGGTTTAGCTAACAAAGGGCTCAATGTACAATTATCCAGTGTATTTGAGAATAATCCCGGCTTGTTTAAAAGTATCCTTAACAATCTTTAAGATATGGATGGAAGGATGTAGCGGGTGACAAGGTCAAAAATGGCCCATTCCTGAATGGTGGAGGTGTCGGGATTTACATTATTGGGAGCCATAGACACCACGATCAGGTCCAGGTCTGGAAAAACAATTACAAACTGGCCCCCGTAGCCATATCCCATAAATGAATCGTAGCCTGCAAACTGACCCAGCCACCATAGCCGGGCATAGTTATAGTTCTTCCAGCTTCCCCATTCGTTGGGGTGGGTATTGTTGGTGGAGGGGGAGAGGGATTGTTCCACCCAGGCCAAAGGAAGGATGCGTTCACCCCTCAGGACTCCATCCTGCAGATATAGCAGGCCAAATACCGCCATCTCCCGGGGGGTCATATGCATGGAGTTTCCCCCAAAACAGATGCCCTGGGGATCCTTTTCCCAGGAGTCGACATCAATGCCCATGGGAGCAAAAAGGTGGGTGGCAGCAAATTCATCGGTCCCCTGTCCGGTGACCTGGGTGATCACGCCCGAAAGCAGGTGGGTAATGAAGGTATTGTACCTCATTCTTTCCCCGGGATCATTGACCAGGGGATATTCAATGGTATGTTTGATCCAGTTGTCCGAGCTGTAGAGTTCCCAATACACCGCATAGTCATTTTCAGCTTCCCCGGGAATGCCCATGCGCATGGTGAGCAGGTGTTCGATGGTGATGTCCTGTGTTCGCGGGTCCAGAGAGGTCGAAGCATATTGAGGAAAATAGTCGAGCATTTTATCCTCCAGATCCAGTCCGTACTCTCCGTATAGCACCTGTCCCGTAATGGCCGATAGCATGCTTTTGGAAACAGACATGATGTTGTGGGGCCGATCCACGCTGTATGCATTGTAATATTCTTCGGCCACGATTTTCCCGTTTCGGACCACCATCAATCCATCCACAAAGCCATGATCCGAAGCCATGATGAATGCCGAATCAAGCATTATCGGGTCCATTCCCTCTGCCATTGGGGTTGAGATTTCCCACACAAATGGTTCAAAAGGGAGGCTTCCCGGTTCCTTGCTGCAGCCTGCTGCCACGAGAACCAGGAAAAGAAGCCGGGGAATCGTCCAGTGTATTCTCCTAATCTGAATGAAGATCCTTACCATCCTGTTATGTATTAGATGTCTGAAACCGGCGTTTCCCTGTAAATATCCCGATTTTTTTCCCTGGTTTCCCATCAACACCCCTATAATTGTGTATTTTTATTTGCTCAAGCCATCACTGACTAAACCTGAAACCATGAAAATCGTAAAAATGATTGCCCTTGCCTTCTTAACGGTGGTACTTATTAGCTACTGCACCCCAACCGATGAGTGGATCTCCCTGTACGACGGAGAAAGCCTGGAAGGCTGGACCGCCTCAGAGAATACCGATTCCTGGAAGATAGAAGATGGTGCCATTGTGACCGGTGGGGAACGTTCCCACCTGTTCTACACCGGCGATGTGCTGGACCACAATTTCCTCAACTTCGAATTCAGTGTGGATGTGATGACCCAGCCGAATTCCAATTCGGGGGTTTTTATCCATACCGAATTCCAGGAGGAAGGCTGGCCGGCCAAAGGCTATGAGTGCCAGGTGCTGAATTCCACCATCCCCGGTGACTATGTGGAACATAAACTCTCGGGCAGCATCTATGCAGTCCGGAATGTATGGAAAGCAGTGCAGGCCGACAACGAATGGTACAATTACACCATCAAGGTGCAGGGAAAGACCATTCAAACCTTTATCAACGGGATGCTGGCCGCAGAATATACCGAACCCGCCGAATTGTGGAGACCGGAAGGCTGGGATGGCCGGAAACTGAGTCCTACCGGAGGAACCTTTGCCCTTCAGTGCCACGACCCCGGAAGCGTGGTGGCTTACAAGAACATCAAGGTGAAACCCCTGTCCGACGATCTTCTTACCCCGGGTACCCCCCCGGAGGACCTGGAGTTTGAAGCGCAGATTGTCAAGCTTGCCAGTGATAATTTCCCCCTGATCGACCTGCACACCCACCTGAAGGGGGGGATAACACAGGAAGAGGCCCTGGCACATGCCCGCTCTTATGGATATAGCTATGGGATTGCAGTAAACTGCGGACTCAAAATGGGCTTTGAAACCGATGAGGATTTAAGTAACTACCTGGATACAGTCCAAATCTCCCCTTTTGCCTGGCATGCCATGCAGGCTGAAGGCAGAGAGTGGCTGGAGCTTTTCAGTGAAGAGAGCCGCGATAGGTTCGATTATGTATTTACCGATGCCATGACCTGGACCAATGACAATGG
>SPBY01000563.1 GCA_004525825.1 Bacteroidia bacterium | reverse complement strand
TTGTGGGCATTTTAATCCTTTTGTATCTATGGTTTTCATGAAAGTGCCTCTATCAACATAATCCTCAAAAGTACATAATTCCCGGTGAAACAGGTGAGAATTTTCTATCTTGCCTTTTGGTTCATCTTCAATTGTTGACCGTGCCCGATTCGAAAGGACATACGCTGGAACCCCAGCACTGGGTGGAAAAATATGGCGATTATCTTTTCAATTTTGCCATAGTGAGGGTAAATGACCGTGAGAAGGCAGAGGACCTGGTTCAGGAAACATTCCTGGCGGGTCTGAAAGGGAAGGACCGGTTCATGGGCAAGAGCAACGAACGCACCTGGCTCACCTCCATCCTGAAAAGGAAGGTCATCGACATCTACCGAAAACAATACAGCTCCAGAGAGTCCTCCCTGGATGCCTATGAATTGGATGTTTCCGACGGAGATTTCTATCGTTCAGAGGATCCCTTCAAGGGCCACTGGTTGGATGGGAAAGGTCCCAATTCCTATTCCCTTCTTCCGGAAGGGGAGATGGAAAAGGAGGAGCTGGCACGATTTATCCAGCAATGTATAGAGGGATTGCCCCCGCAAATGGGTGCAGCCTTTATCATGAAGATGATTGACGAAGAAGATTCGGATAAGATCTGTAAGGAACTGGGAATCACTCCGTCTAATTTGTGGGTTATGTTACATAGGGCCCGTCTCAGGATGAGGGACTGCCTGGAAAATAAATGGTTGAAATAGAATTGCTATGGGAGTGCTGACAAAAATGATGGTATTTATGAGCAAGCGGATGATCGCCTGTGATGAAGCTGGATTCCTTATTTCCTACCGCTCCGACCGCCGGCTGGGCTTCCTGAGGTGGTGGAAACTGAATTTGCATTTGCTCACCTGTCATCTCTGTCGCAAATACGCCCACCAGATAGGGGAGCTCAATAAATCCATTGAGGTCTACCGGGATCAATGCAGTCAAGAGTCGTGCGAGCACCACCTCTCCCCGGAGGCGGTTACCCGGATCGGACAGGCCATCAACAGGGAGCCAAATGCCAAATAAATGTTAAAATCCGGCATTGCCGTGAAAATTTTGTAAGGTGTAGCAGCCTGGCCCGTCAAACTCACCAAATTCATCATTTATCAAAATCAATAGAAATCAATTATCATGAAAACAGACAAAAAGATCCTTAAATCCGCTTATATGATCGCAGGAGCACTGCTGACAACGACATTGGCAACCACCCCTTCATTGGGAGCAGACATTCTGGCATACAATGACCTGGGAACAGGTTCGCAGGTTCGCAGTCATCTGATCCAAATGAACTCAAACCAGGTGAACGGTCAGACATCCAATGTGGTGAAGTTCGCAGAACTGAAATGCGGTGAGGGAAAATGTGGCGAAGGCAAGTGTGGCGAAGGAGACAAGAAAGAGGCCAAGAAAGAAGCCAAGGAAGGCGAAACTGCTAAAGCTGTTGCGGCCACCGCAACTACAGCTGCGGTCACCGAATCCAAAAGTGCCGAAGCCAAGTGTGGTGAAGGCAAATGCGGAGAAGGAGAGAAGAAAGTGGCCTCCAAAGAGACCACCAAGAAAAAGTCAGACAAGTAAGATTCTGATATACCATGGCGGGCTGGAAGGTTAGTCAGAGGTGATCGATAGTGGTGATGGTAAATGTGGTTCATCCGGACCGCCTGGAACCCCGGACAATCCGGGGTTCCTTTAAAAATGAAAAGTTATGGAAGGCATGGTAGGCTTAGGACTCAGAAGGGATATTGCAGAAGAGATTCTGGAAAGCAGAACACTCACTCCCGATTTCCTTGAATTTGCTCCGGAGAACTGGATGGGAATGGGAGGTATGTGGAAGAAGGTTATGGACCGGGCGGTGGAGAATTTTCCCATCACCTGTCACGGCCTGTCCCTTTCGCTGGGTAGTCCCGAAGAGCTTGACTGGGATTTTATCCGGGAGCTTAAGGGTTTCCTGGATGAGAACCAGGTGAAGATCTTTTCGGAACACCTGAGTTATACCAAAAGCAGGAACGCCCACCTCTATGACTTGTTACCCATACCATTCCGCAGTGATGCGGTGGATCATGTGGTGGAACGCATCCGGAAGGTACAGGATAAGCTTCAGCGGCCCCTGGCCATAGAGAATGTATCCTACTACACCCCCGTAGCGGCTGAGATGTCTGAGATCGAGTTTGTGAACCAGATCGTGGAACGGGCCGATTGCCAACTGCTGCTGGATGTGAACAATGTATATGTCAATGCTTTCAACCACCAGTACGATGCAAAGGAGTTTATCAGTCAACTTCCTCTGGACCGGGTGGCATACATACATATGGCCGGACACGAGCAGGTGGAGCCTGATCTGATCATCGATACACACGGTCAGCCCATCATCGACCCGGTGTATGAACTATTTGAGTGGACTATCGCACAGATGGATCCTGTACCGGTCCTGCTGGAGCGGGACTACAACTTTGAGGATACGGACCAGATTCAATCAGAACTGCTCCAGATCAAAAGTCTTATAAAAAAACACTGGAGGGTCGAACATGAATCTGCGTGAGGAAACCAAAGAGATCCAGGAACTGCTGGGAGAATACTGCAGGACCGGTGAGGAGAAGGAGCTGCCCGGAGTCACAGCCGGCAGGATCCATCACTACCGCCGGCTCATTTGGAACGTGGTAAAGGATACCCTGGATACCGCCTTTCCCATTAGCCTGTCTGCCCTGGGAGAGGAATCATGGGATCTCCTGGTAAATGATTTCTTCACTGCCGGTCTCCCCCAGACTCCTCAGGTATGGAAACTTCCCTTTGAGTTTTACCAGTACCATGCGAACCAGGAAACCGGTAAAAGATTACAGCTTAACTTCCTG
>SPBY01000471.1 GCA_004525825.1 Bacteroidia bacterium | reverse complement strand
TCTTATACAGGCGAACTGGGTGAAAAATGGCTCATAAAAACAGGGCTGGCCTACAGCAAGGATCTTGAGGGTATTACCTACAAGGAAGACCCGATAAACACCACCCTCTCTGCTTCACAGGCCAAAGTAGTACTGACGCACCTGACCACTGACAAAATCAAAATCAGGATAGGGACCGATGTGATTTATGAGCAGTATGATCAGGCGATCACCATGGACAGTACCTTCAGTCTGGTTCTGACCGATCTTCAACCCTCCCTGTTCTTGGAATCGGAGATCAAACTCTCTGAGAAACTAGCCCTACGCCTGGGAGCCAGAGCAGAGTATTCTTCGCTGCTGGAATCCATCGACCTTTCCCCCCGAGTGGCCGCTGCCTTCAAAACCGGAACAAACAGTCAGGTTTCACTGGCCTGGGGCTTATATCACCAGCGCCCGGAAGCCGAGATTCTGAAATTTGCACCCGGATTGTCAGCCGAAAGAGCCGATCATTACATCCTGAACTTTCAGTACCGGAAGAACAGGAGGATTTTCCGTGCCGAAGCCTATATGAAACAGTATGACCAGCTGGTGAAGTACAGCGATCCCTACGATCCCGACCCACTGAACTACAACAACAACGGATCGGGATATGCAGGAGGACTGGACGTTTTCTGGCGGGACCAGGCATCGGTGAATGGTCTCGATTACTGGATATCTTACAGCTTCCTGGATACCCGGAGAGACTATAAAGATTTCCCCACCGATGCTGCACCGTCCTATGCTTCGGCACATAACCTTAGCCTGGTTTTCAAATACTTCTTTACCAGGCTAAGTACCTTTGCCGGGTTCACCTACTCCTACGCCAGTCCAAGACCCTACGATGATAAAAACAGCCAGGAATTTATGGCTGGCAGGACCAGGTCCTACAACGACATCAGCATGAACATTACCTATGTCACCCGCCTGTTCAAGAATGATTTTATTATCCACATGAATATCACCAACCTGTTCGGATTTAAAAATGAATTTGGTTACAACTATTCCAATACTCCCGGAGAGGATGGACAATATGCTTCTCAAGCTGTTATACCAACAGTGGGAACTCAAGCAGTTTTGGTATTTCTCTTATCATTTTAAAAACTTATACCCATGAAAAAAATCTATCTAATTATTAGCATCCTTGGAATCACACTTCCAGGTATCACTCAGGAAAACAAGTACCAGGAAGCCATGCTTAGCAACATTGAATCCCTGGACAATGCATCCGGTCAGGATGACTACCTGGCCTCTGCCAGCCGATTTGAACGCATCGCCACAGCCGAAAAAACCCTGTGGATGCCATACTATTATGCCTCCTATTCCCTGGTGGTCATGAGTTTTGAAGAATCTGACGGAAGCAAGAAGGACCTGATACTCGACCGGGCACAAGGTTTACTTGATGCAGCTCTGGATTTAGAACTGAAAGAGTCTGAACTGCACGTTTTGCAGGCTTTTCTTTACCCCTCCAGGATTATGGTGGACCCCATGGGCAGGGGAATGGAATACATGGGGCTTATGTTTTCTTCGCTGGAGACCGCCAAAGCCCTGAATCCTGAAAATCCGAGGATCTATTTTCTTGAGGGCGTCAACAAAGCCAATCTGCCCCCTTCCATGGGAGGCGGCCCCGAAGAGGCAAAGCCCATCCTGGAAATGTCCGTGGCCAAATTCGAAGCCTTCAACAATAGCGATCCGCTATGGCCTCATTGGGGACAAGAGGCAGCCAGGGCTGAACTGGACAAGCTGAAATAATCCGGATCAATTAAGTATCTTGTATCCACTTAGTACTGCTTTCCGGATGAAACAAAACAAAGTAATCAGATTCCTATTGTTCATGCTCAGGGATTTCCTGATCCTGATTGCCATCGGAAATGTGCTCTCCATTTTTATCATTCCCCGGGATCTTTGGTCGGTGAGAACATTTTTGGGAAACTGCATGTTCTCCATAGCCATTGGATATCCATCCATGAAAGGGATGCTCTTCATCACCAAGGTTCTTGAACGTAAATTGCCCTGGCTCAAACAGCCCATCAAACGGCTTATATACCAGGTGTTTGCACTTTTCGGCTATTCAAGTCTGATCATTTTTGTGGGGCTTTCTGTGTGGCTCATGCTGGTGCAGGATGTGGGATACAAATCCATTATGAGCATGATAGCTCCCAGCCTGAAAGTGGTTTATTTTTTCATGTTCCTTTCCCTGGTACTTGGAAATACTGTGCTCTTCTTTAAGAACTGGAAAGAATCAGCCATACAGCAGGAAGAACTGAAAAGGGCCCACCTGGCACTTCAATACCAATCGCTGAAGGACCAGGTAAGGCCCCATTTTCTTTTTAACAGCCTTAGCTCCCTGGCCACCCTGATCAACACCGACGCAGATAAAGCCACACATTTTGTGCATAAACTGGCAGATGTGTACCGCTATGTGCTTGAACAACGGGAGGTCGAACTGGTGCCCCTGAAGGAAGAGTTGAAATTTCTGGAGGATTATATCTATCTGCAGAAAATTCGTTTTGGGGAAAGCCTGGAGGTGGAATACTCGCTGGAGCTGGATCAGAACCGGATGGTCATCCCCCTCTCCCTGCAACTGCTTGTCGAAAATGCCATCAAACACAACGAAGTTTCAGGAAAGCATCCCCTGCACATCGAGATACTCTCCACAGAACAGGGACATGTGATCGTCAGGAACAATCTCCGGAGAAAAGAGGTCACAGAAAAATCATTGGGCATGGGCCTGGAAAACCTGCGCAAACAGGTGGCCTTCTTTTCAAATGATTCACTGTTGGTTCAGGAAGAAGCTGAATCCTTCATTGTAAGAATTCCAACCACCCCTGCATAATTCCCTTGTGATGAAAGTGATCATTATCGAAGACGAACACCTGACGGCGGAAAGGATCCGGACCCTCCTGAATAAGATAGATTCCGATATCACTGTTCTGAAGGTCATCGACTCGGTAAGCCAGGCAGTTAAATGGTTCGGACAACACGGAAGTCCCGACCTGGTATTTATGGACATCCAACTGGCCGATGGCATCTCTTTTGATATTTTCGACCGGGTACGTATTGAAGCACCGGTCATCTTCATCACTGCCTACCAGGAATATGCCATCCGGGCCTTCAAAGTCAACAGCGTGGATTATCTTCTGAAACCCATCGCAGAGCATGATTTGAAAGCTGCACTGGATAAATTCAAGAGCCTTTTCCAGCGCGAAGTGAGGCCTCCGGAAATCGGGAGCGATTTGCTGGACAGCATCAGGCAAATGATTAGCAAGCCTTATAAGACCCGTTTCATGGTGAAGGTGGGCGATCGCATAAAATCTGTGGATGTGGAGCACATTCTGTTCTTTTACAGCCAGCAGAAAGGAACCTTT
>SPBY01000398.1 GCA_004525825.1 Bacteroidia bacterium | reverse complement strand
TCCTTCATATACCATATTACGGATCTTCCTGAGAACCGGCAGGCTCATAAGTGCACAATTGTCATCAAGTGCCAGGAGCCGGTAAGACATTCCACTTTCCGTGACAATGTTTCCAGCTTTCACTTCCAGCACATTGACAAGTGCATCTGCATTCACAAAATCATAATTATACCCTTGGGGCACATCAGGAAGTTTTTCTCCAAAAAGTGCGGTGATGTTATTATCCTCGCCGTAGAAATAAAGAATATCTGCCACAAAGCTGCCCTGTTGCAACATATAACAGCTTCTGGCCAGATAGGTCATCCATGGTCCTGCCTGTTCTGCCCAGGTTTCGTGCCGGGTAAACCACTGGCCGAAAGGCCCAAGTCCGAGGCCGGGGATTTTATCATCCACCGGCTGGTGAACAGAAGTATGTATCACAAAGCGGTTGAGACCATTGGCCATTTCCATGTCCGCGGTGGGCTTCAATGTCTCGGGCGACCATTGCCAGGCTGTGGCAATAGCAGTCATCGATTCTGCAGCCACAAATTTCTTTCCGTAAATATGAGATACAGAAGCTGATTCGCGTACATCGGCCTTAAATCGTGTTTGAACCTCCGTTTGACCCGGATTTGGAGTCCAGGTCGCACTCATGGGTATATCGGCCGTACGTTTCACTTCCATTCCATCGCCAATAAATGCCCGCTGGTCCTCATGAGATTCGGAGTAACGTCCCATACCGCGTTCCTTTAAGATTTCAGTGAGCTGGTCATAATGGTTCTCCGTAGTTAAGTCCGATATGGTTCTCCGGAGATCCCACAGGAAACGTTCACTGGCTTCCGAACTTTCTACTATATGTCCCGCCATTACCGGAAGCCATGGAATCATATCATAACCACGTTTGGATTGAAAATCGGCCGCCATGTGATCGGTCCAGTTTTGTGTCCCGGCTTCCCAACTATCGGTGATGATGTATTGAAGCCCATTTTCTCCCATCAGTCCCCCGGTGGCATCTTCATACATATTCAGGTATTCAGTGAAATAACTATTAACATGTTCGGCACTTAACTTATCCACTTCCAAACCGGTAGCCTCTGGCGAAGCTGGTGAATTTTTATGCCCGGTAAGCGTATAGCCAAAACGTAATATATTCCAGGTCCCGGCAGGGGGAGGCCAATCGAGCGTTCCGTCCGCATTCAATTCGGAGCTTAGATCAATAATTTCATTTTTTGATATGGCATCTTCCTTCTCAATGGGCCGGGTGATTAGTGAAGCCAATTCCGTGGAAACAGTGAAAGCGGCCTTTTCCTCGAAGTGGTTCAGGCGGGGTACTCTGTATAAAATGAGCTCGGCCACGTCGGTCCCCTTGGGTTTTTGTGGTCCAGCACTCATTCCCATGATCTCCGTGAACCTATTTGGCGCAGGAGGAAGAGTAAGAAAGGTAAAACGAAAATATTTGGCTGTATGCGCTTCAAAGGTGACTGTGACCTGGCCCATCCGGTTATTGGGGATACCGGTAATTTTTTGAAACGATATTCCATCGCTGCTTGACTCCAGGGTGATATTATCCGGATTTCCACTTCCTCCAAACCGGCCGCTGTTAACTCCGCCTACAATGGTTAGCGAATGAATGGTTTCCGGATAAGGAAATTCGTATTGAATCCAGGCCCTTTGCCCTACTTCCACTGGAGGTAAATAAGCCGTATTAGCCAAATCACCATCGCAAAGCATTTCAAGGTTAAATTTACCTCCGCTGGAGGTCACCTTGGCTTGCAGATCTGCCATAGGGATATCCGCATCTGGAACACGGTAAGCAACTATGGCTGCATCCGCATAATATTCAGGAGTAGAGGCTTCCTCTGTCTCGTCCAATGTAAATCCTCCCTCTATGGCCAGGTTTTGAAATGGCCCTGTGGCTGTGGGTGGTTTTTGTAGCATCCCTGAAAACGGTTTCCCACCCTCAATGCGTGTCTCAGACCAGACCAGCTTTTTCATGGCCTGTTCAGGCAAGACCCACGGACCCCCACTTTCACTCCATCCCGGAGAACCGGCAATCGCCATTTCCAGGCCGAGGGAATCGGCCAGTAAGGTGGTAAATTGAAAAGCATCCTTCCATTCGGGAGTCATATATACCAGGCGTTTTTCCACTATTTGCGGCGACATGAATGCGGCATCAAAATTTTGAAATCCACCGATTCCAACCCGGTCCATCCATTCCAAATCAGAACGAATGCCTTCTTTTGTAATGTTCCCGTTCATCCAGTGCCACCATACACGTGGTTTTGCCTCCGACGGGGGATCCAGAAAGCCGGCTTCAAGCTGAGAGCCAGAATCTCCCTCCGCATTTTCACATTGTGAAAGTGCAAGAACTGCAAATACAATAAGTACGGTTGAAACAATCTTGGCTCGATTCATGGAGGATTGTGTTTTAGGATTCATTAGAATTCTTGAGAAACGGAAACCTTTTCCACTATCATCAGACTTCCGCAAGTATCATTGCTTTCACTATCTTGGTATTTTCATTGACATGCCTAAATGTATGCAAAATATGAGAGTTCTTTTCATTGGAGGGACCGGAAATATCTCCACTGCCTGTGCCCGGCTGGCACTGGCTGCAGGCATGGATCTTTACATTCTGAGCCGGGGCTTTCATGCGAACCCGGAACTGGAGGATGCCACTTTTATTAATGCCGATATCAATAAGCTGCCTCTGGTAAAAAAAGCCTTGAATGGAGCAGTGTTTGATGTGGTGGTGAATTTTATTGCCTATTCTCCTGCAGAGATAGAACGAGATATTCAGCTGTTCTCTGGCAAATGTAGCCAGTACATATTCATCTCTTCTGCCTCAGCTTACCAGAAACCGCTTTCCCACCACCTCATCACCGAATCCACTCCCCTGGCAAATCCCTACTGGGACTACTCCAGGGATAAGATCGCGTGTGAAGACCTGCTTATGAAGGTCTACAGAGAGAATGGATTTCCGGTCACCATAGTGCGGCCGTCTCACACCTACGAGACCGTGATTCCTGCGGCCATTGGCAGCTGGGAGGACTTTACCCTAATCGAGAGAATGAGACAGGGCAAAGAAATAATTATCCACGGCGATGGTACCTCCTTATGGACCATGACCCACTCACGCGATTTTGCCAAAGGATTTGTGGGTTTGCTGGGAAACCTACAAGCCCTTGGACACAGCTTTCACATCACCTCTGATGAAGTACTCACCTGGAACCAGATTTATGAGGCCATGGCAGAAGCAGCAGGGGTCGGGCTGAAAGCTGTGCATATTTCCTCTGACTTCATCTGCAGCATCGCAGACAGGATGGACCAGGAGTGGATGCGCGGGAACCTGCTGGGAGACAAAGCCAACAGTGCCATCTTCGACAACACCAAAATTAAGCGCTTCGTTCCTGGTTACCAGGCCACCATCCCCTTCATAGTGGGCATCAAACGGACCGTGGAATGGTTCGACACACATCCCCAAAGGATCCGGATCGAAGAGCTTAACAACAGGCTCATGGATGCCATACTGGCAGCCTATAGCGGATGAGCATCAGGTACTATTTGGAACGGGGGTGAAAACTGATGATGGCTTCCCGCAGGTACTCCCTGTCCAGGTGGGTATAGATCTCGGTGGTGGTAATTGATTCGTGTCCAAGCATCTCCTGAACGGCCCTAAGATCGGCCCCTCCCTCCACCAGATGGGTGGCAAAAGAGTGTCTGAATGTGTGTGGGCTCACTGTTTTCTGGATTCCCGCATCAATGGCCAACTCCTTGATAACGGTGAATACCATATTCCGGGTGAGCATTCTGCCCCTGAGATTCAGGAAAAGAATATCTTCATTTCCGGGTTGAATGGAGAGAGTGTTACGATCTGGCATGTAGAGATCAATCTCCTTAAGCGCAGAAGTGCTAACCGGTACCAATCGCTCCTTATCCCCTTTTCCTATCACCCGGACAAAACCCTCGGCCC
>SPBY01000345.1 GCA_004525825.1 Bacteroidia bacterium | reverse complement strand
CAGCAACTGAATCATTCTTCCATTTTCTTTTCGTTCGATGATCCCGATCCCGTGGGTCATCATCCAGCCGCGTTCGATCTGAATGGCCGGGATCAGGTTCTTGGGGCGGATCAGGGTGCTGATGGCCATATCCCCTGAAGGTGTAACTGTCACATTCTCCATGATGTAGGCATCCTTCCACATCTTTCGGTCGGTCACCCGCTGGTATTTGGTCCCTGCCACCGTCATTTCGGTCATGGGAGAGGTCATATGAGGAACCGGGATGCTCCGCCGGCTACTTACATAAATCTCGCTTCCATCCGGTGTCATGGCAATGGAGACGGGATTGTTTCCAGCCTTAAGCCTTCGACTCTCCTGGAGATTTTCAAGGTCGTAGACTGAGATGTCGGAAGAGTAGGAGTTGACCACATACAGATAATCGCCTTCCGGACTGATCACCATTCCGGCTGGTCCGGCTCCTCCCTGCAGGGTATCCACAATGCTGGAACTGGCCAGGTCAATCCGGTAAATATTATCGGCCCACTGGTTGCTCACAAAGGCTGTACTTCCGTCCTTACTCAGCACCACTGTATGTGGGCGTTCACCTACATCTATTTTCTCAACTACCTCGTTTTCATATGGATCCACTACCACCAGTTGGTTGGATTCCTGTCCCACCACATACAGTCTGCTTCCATCCCCGGAAATTTCCAGGTTATAGGGAGAGACATAGGTCTCATGCATGATTTTTGCGATGACATTGTCCTGCTGGGTATAGATATGACAGGTCCAGCAGGTAATGGGATGGTCATCCACTGCAGTTATGTAGTCCACATGTGCCCGTGCTGCCCGGTGTCCGAAGATAGAACCAGCAGCAACCACCAGGGCTATGGATCCGAATATGAGTATGGGTTTAATACGTATCATGTTGTTTACTCCTCTTATTGACTAGTTTCCTTCTTCTCAGCAGATAATACTACGGGGTCTTCTTTTACTGCCAGTGGCTGAAAGTTCTTGGGGGCTAGTTCGGGATCGGCATGGCATCCCACGCATCCTCTTCGTTCGTTGGGGCGCAGATAGATCCAGTCTGAGGGTCCCCTGACTGTTTCTCCTTGCTTATTCAGAGTTTCAATGCGGAAGGGCGTATCCGCATCCATTTTCAGGTAGAATGAACCATCCGCTTTTACTTCGATGATACCCAGCTCTTCTTCCAGGGTCGATACCCTGATCCTGTCGGCCACAGTGTCTCCTGTGATTCCCGGATGGACGGGTTCCTGGGAATGGTTGATGTCCTGGGACATCAGCAAACCCGTGGCATCGCTGGGATTGACCGCACTGGGCAGAATCCGGGGCCTTTCAGGCATGGCTGCTATCAGGACCGGGTCGGTAACATCTGCTTCTCCCTGGTAGAGCAGGGTGGGAGTCTCCCTGGTATCTGGGTTGAAAAGGTAGAGGCCATAGGCTTCTCCTTCTGAAGGTTGGTAGGAGACCAGGCATCCGTTTTCTTCGAAGGGAATCACTGAGGCAAAGCTGCCGGCGATTCCTTCTGAAAGGTTTTCAAAGGTGTGAAGGGGACGTTTGTGCTTCAGGCGGGACAATTTTCCTCCGCTGCTGATAAAGTATACATACCCGTTTGCAGATTCAGTGGCTTTGCCAGAAGGAAACAGTGCCCCGCTGCCCCTGGAATAGATCTCCGATTTGGTACCGTCGGGACGCATCACCATCAGTGCAGCATTTTTGGGAACCGGGTATTGCTCACTGCTGGAATAGAGCACCCTGCCTTCCCACAACACACTCGCATGCAGGTTTGCCGCCGGATTAAAGGTGATCCGGTTCAGGCCGCTTCCATCCCTGCCGCAGTGCCACAGGTCGAGGACTCCTACATCCTTTACTTCTCCCTCACGGCTGAATACAACACTTCCGTCCGGCAGAGAAGCCGGATGAATGCAGTTTTCAGGAAGATCGCTTACCTGGCTGCTGGACTTTTTTTGCAGATCCATGACCCATATTTGCCACGGATCGTTTTCATTTTGCTTCCCCTGGAAATACAGGTAGCGTCCTTCGTGCGAAACGGACGGGGAACCGGCACTTACAAAATCTTTGCTCAGCAATATGGCAGGTTTATCCGGATTCAGTGGATCTATGGCTATTAAATTTGCACCTTCCACCGCCACTATCTTTCCTTCATAAGAGTTGTGGCTGCACGACAAGGCTATTACACTGGCAATTCCAGCGTAAACGGCCAACATCAAAACTCTTAGCCATTTACTGCTTCTCTTCATTCCCTTTCTCATTCTTCTTTAATGGTAAGGATCTGGTTTGCTTCGAGCTTTTCCAGTCGCTGTGTCTTTCCGGATGGCCATTTGATCTCCACAAAGTCCACCTGTGCTGCATCCGCAATTCCAAAATGCATCCTGTGATCGTTCTGGGAGAGGTAACCGGTGGTGCTTCTTCTGACCCCCATTTGTTGTTTGCCTCCTGCCGAAATCGTCACCTGGGCTCCTATGGCATCCCGGTTGCTTTCAGTTCCCACCAGGTGGAAAGTGATCCAGTTGTTTTCGTTTCCCCGGTTGTTGCGGAGGAAGACCCCGAAATTGTCCAGGTTCACAATATAAGCATCCAGGTCCCCGTCGTTGTCATAGTCTCCGAAACAGGCGCCCCGTCCCACATTCTCTTCCTGGAAATAAGCCCCCAGTTTCACAGAAACATCTTCGAACTTCTCGCCGTCCAGATTCTCAAAAACCTGATCTTCCTGCCCGTAGAGGTGTTTCAGCTCGCCGTTCACCTTGAACAGGTCCACTTTCCCGTCGTTGTTGTAGTCGATGAAAGAAGAGGACCATCCCACGTGCTGGGCTGCAGCTATGGAAATTCCCGATGGATAGGCCATATCACGGAAAACACCGCCACCCTGGTTCTGATAAAGGGAGCAGTACGTATCGTCCGACATAAATACATCGATCAGGCCATCTCCGTTGTAATCTGCAAAGTCCACCGACATGCTGATGGTGGCCTCGCCAGCCTGGTTAAAGGCCATCCCGGTAAGAGTACCCTGATCCACAAAACCTTTGCCTTCCAGGTTGTGATAGATGTTGTTGACCATGTGGTCGTTGGCCACGAAAATATCCACCCAGCCATCGCCATCGAAGTCGGCTGCACCCACACCCATGGCCCGTCCGTCGGGATTGGCAATGCCCATGGCTTTGGTGACGTTTTCAAATTTCCCGTCGCCCAGATTGTGGTAGAGGTCGTCGAGCTGACCGTCATAGGCCATGGGACCGGGAAAACCGTCCGGGGCATAGAAGTAACCGTAATCCGGGTCGTATTGGATGTAGTTTCCCACATAGAGATCCAGCAGTCCATCGTTGTCATAATCGAACCATACAGCCCCCACGCTGCATTCTTCCCCTTCCACACCTGCATTCTTGCTGATGTCTGTAAAAGTGCCGTTGCCATTGTTCATGTAAAGGGCATTGGGTCCGTAGTTGGTAATGTATATCTCCGGGTATCCGTCGTTGTTAATATCTCCCACGGTCATTCCCATGCCATACCCTGTGTGGCCCACCCCGGCCTTTTTGGTCACATCTTCAAAAGTTCCGTCCCCCTTGTTCCTGAACAACTGGTTGGTGTGTTCTCCTTCATCGTGCTCTCCCTCACTTAATCCTTCCGTATAGGAGCCGTTGCTCATATACAGGTCCAGGTATCCGTCCTGGTCGTAGTCCAGGAACACTGCGCCACCGCCCACGGTCTCCACCAGGTTATCCAAATGGTGGTCACCTATGGTATGTTTGAAGAGAATGCCGTTATCCGGTGAAATCTTCTGGAAAAAGTCCCCGTTGTCTTCAGGAAGCGAAACCTGATTCTCGGGAGTGCTTGTACCTTTTTTATCGGGTGACTGGCATCCTGTGAGATAGAAAATAAGTGCAAACACGAATACCAGAGCTTTTGGTTTCATAGTGGTTGTTTAGTTTCAAGGAAACAAATATAGTAAAGATGCGTAGTTGCTTTTCTCTGAAAATTGAAAAATTGGGGAGTTTAACTTAAATTAACAAAGGAGACGGATCAGTCAATAATCCCATATCCCTGGCGAAAAGTGAGGTAACGGTCCGTAGCCGGACCGGGGTATACCTCCCGTGAACCGTCCGACCAAATGATTTCGATTCTGTCGATAACAGGATCCTTGCCAAGCCCGATATGGAGCCTTGGGTCGTTGTTGGATAGGTAGGTAGTGGTCCACTGGTTTACAAATGCAGCGCTTCTGTCCTCCTGGTGCACTACCACCGTGGCGCCAATGGCCGAAGCAGGACCTTCCCGGCCTTTGAGGGTGAGACCCAGCCAGTGGTTGCCGTTGTTGCAGTTGTTCCGAAGCAATACGGACCTGGCTTTCAGATCCACATGGGATACTACGATATCCAGGTCCCCGTCATTGTCGTAGTCCCATATGGCAGCAGCGCGGCCCGACCGTTTTTCTTTGAAATAGGGACTCGCCTTCCAGCCCACATCCGTGAAAT
>SPBY01000155.1 GCA_004525825.1 Bacteroidia bacterium | reverse complement strand
CCTTTTCCAGTGGAAATAAGGAGCTCAGCAGCAGCCCAGTAGAAATCATCACTGGAATCATTGTCACCATACTGTCCGGTGACTACATCTTCAGGATTCCTGAAATACACCTCGGGATGGGCCACCGCCCATTCCCAGGCAGGCTCAGCAGCAGTAAGGGCTGTGGCTGCAAATTCGGGATCCGTCTCTGCATAGATCCTGGAAGCCTGGGCCATCACTGCGGCGAAAGTCAGGCTGGAATATGTGCCCTTGCCGATGATGTAGCGATCCAGGTCATATTCTTCTGGCATGATGAATCCGCCAAAATTTAATGCGGTCAGCTTATGAAAAACTCCCCCGTCTTCATCCTGCATGGTCATCACCCAGTCCAGCTCGTAGCGAATCTCATCCAGCAGATCGGGAATGCCATTGCCGCTTTCCGGGATATTCAGTTTATCGCCCGGTATGGCTTTCGGGACCATTTCAAGCAGGTTCAACATCTGACTGACAGTAATGGCTGCATTGACCACATATTTGCCATAATCGCCGGCATCGTACCAGCCCCCGGGGGAATACAGGGTACCTTCAGTTTTTCCGGAAGAGGGATGAAAGAGACACTGGTCATCGGGATGTCCGGACGCTCTGTGCCATTCTCCGCCAAATTGTTCTTCGATGGACATGGAAGCCCGCTGGAAGTAGAAACTCTTGATGGAGGCATCCAGGGCAGAACCGTATACTCCCATATTGATTTCGAAGGGGGCCGAAACCCTTCCTGTATTCAGCTGAATGGTATAGATGCCGGGTTTGGATAATCCGGAGAAATTTCCAGCCATGACAGTTTCGCCGGAAGCTTCCCATTTTCCTTTGTTCACCAGTGTTCCATCAAAAGCCTTCTTCCCTTCTTCATCCAGAATCACAAAGGTGGCAGCTTCATAATCGGCCACTACAAACTCTTTCAGAGCAGTGGGATAATATCCCACCTGATTGAATCGAATGTGTTGGTGAAGATCCGGTTCTCCGGAAGGGACCGGAGCCTGGCAGCTAATAAGAGTAATGGCAAAAAATGCCATCAGCACAGGCAGATTTTTCATTGTCACGATAGATTTATTAGACTTGAATAGTGGTCCTTAAATGTAGCTATTTCGAAGGCAATTCCGGAACAAATGGATCAAAAGGATAGGTATCCGGTGTGATCAGTGTTCCCGTGGTGAGGGTGAGTGGGAATTCAGAATCCGGATTAAAGACGACTTCCACAAGAGCCCCTTTGTAGCCCTTATCGGGCGATGCAATGGGGATGATGTATTGGCCGTTTTCTCCGATTTCTATCTCTTCCATCTTCCATGCCTCTTTTCCTACCACATAGGATTTGAAATCGCGGCCCTCCGGATTCACTGCTTCCCAACGTCGGATCCGGTATTCGGAAGCAGGATCCACCTTAGCAAAAATGGTGTCGCCACTAATGTTCCAATCGAAGGAGGGAATCTGTGTATCCGTAATGGTGGAACGGTAGAAAGAGACCAGATTCTCTGGCAGGTAGGAACCATTCAGTCTGTGTCCCACATTGGGCACATATTGCAGGTAGTTTTCCCCTTTCAGGTCGTCCCAGTAAAATTTCCAGGAATCGGTGACAAAGAATTCATCGCAGGTGGCATTGATGAGGAGTTTGGGCATGGTGAGCCGATCCAGAAACTGATAGGGCTCGACCAGCTTCAGCATGGCCATGAACTCATCGGTGTTGATCCAGTTCATAATGCCCTGATTCTTGTATGGGTCAATGGCAGGGGCCCATTCTCCGTAGCATTGCCAATGATGCTCAAAGGAGGGTACTACATTCAGCATGTCAATGACCACCGGTGCTATACCCATGACCCGGTCGTCTACAGCTGCCACGGTCCAGGTGGTCCACCCCCGTTTGGAAGCTCCGGCCACAAAGAATTCCTCTACAGCCTGGTGCTTCGAAGCACAAATCTCCTGTACCACATCCATGGCCCTGACTACCGCCCTGGTCATGGGGAAGCGAGCAAGCCACGGTTGCAATTCTTCAGCAGCGCCTCCTTCTAAAAATTTCAGCCAGCCATAGGCTATCAGGTCATCCTCAAAAACGGCTTCTACAGTGTCTTCCTTAAAGTCCAGAGGTTGAAAAGGAATGTTGCTTATATGAGAAATCACCGATCCGGTAGCCACTGCAGCGTCGATCATTTCTTTCTTGGCCGGAATGGGAATGGTGTCGCCTCGCCAGCCTCCCCCAATCATCATCAGGGATTCGGTTTCCTTCAGTTTATCGGGCACCACCATGGTAAGCCAGTGCCACCAAATGGGTTCATCCACCTCTTCTTTGGTGAGCCAGGTGCCCGAAACCAGGTAGATCCTGTATTCGGTCCACGATTCTCCTCGTATAGTCTCGCTAATTTCATACCTGAAGGTCTCATCAATTGTTTCCACATAGGCTTTTAGTGGAAAAGGATCCTTGGTGGAAATGGTTTTTGGTTCCGGGCTGCTGCAGGAGGCCAGAAGAATGGCCACCATGGCCATGGAAAGAATGGATTTCATTGCTTTGATTTTAGGTAGATTAGCTTTACAAGTTATGGATTTTTAGTACATTTATTGACTATCCTTAACCCATTTTATATGACTTTTCTTTTCTTTTTCGGCCTCGGTATTCTGATGACCTTGTTCATCATCTTTTTTGTTATACTCCTGCCAATAATAGCCCTGATCAGTGTTCTGATGAATGATTTTCGAGGGAATGATAAGATTCTGTGGGTGCTTATCATCATCTTCCTGCCCTTCCTGGGCTCGTTGCTTTACTTTCTGATAGGAAGGGATAAGCGGATTAACAGGTGAAATCACTTTTATTAAGGCCTCAGTAATGTGCATTATTCCTCTTGTGGCTTCTGAGGCTTTAACCTAAACTTTGATTGAATCCCGTTACAGTATGGCATAAAAAAAATCTTTAAAATACATATCACATTTTGAACAAAAACTGCAGCTAACCGTTTTTAAATCAAACCCAAAAAGAAATAGAAATGATTAAAGAATTTAAGAAGTTTATTAGCAAAGGCAATGTCGTGGAGCTGGCCGTCGGTCTGATCATGGCTGTCTATTTTGGTGCTATTGTAAAATCTCTGGTGGACCACATCCTCATGCCTCCCATTGGGATGCTTCTTGGGAATGTGGATTTTTCAAACCTGAAAGTTGTATTGCAGGAAGCCACAATGAATGGTGAAGTTGTTGTTCCTGAAGTAGCCATTAGCTACGGGCTGTTTCTAAACACCATTATCACATTCTTTATTGTTGCAATTGCCATTTTCATGGTGGTGAAAGGCTACAACAAGATGAAGGCAAGCGTAGAGAAAAAAGAGGCTGAAGCTCCGGCTGCACCTCCAGCCCCTTCCAAGGAGGAGGTCCTGCTCACCGAAATCCGTGACCTGCTGAAAAAGTAAGAAATTACGGCAACAATCAGGTATTAAACAGCGAATTATATGTTCGCTGTTTTTTTGTCCTGCCTTCGCTCATACATGTTCAGGACAATGAAGCTTTATGATTGAATTCATCATTCATATCTAATGGTATCTGCCGGATTGCGGTTGGCTGCTTTCAGAGTTATGTACGAAGTGGTAAGCAGGGCACTCATCAGGATGATCAATCCGCACAATGGGATCATCCACCAGGGGAATGAGATTTTGGTGGCAAAGTTTTGCAGCCAGAGCCTGGAGATATACCAGGTGACCGGAATGGCAATGACCACTGCAATAGCCACCCAGGCCATCAGTTGTTTCCCCAGCAGCAATACAATTTGCCATTTTTGCGCCCCGTTTACCTTTCGGATCCCTATCTCCCGGATTCTTTTCCGGTTCAGCAGGGCCACCAGTCCAAACAATCCGATGTTGGCGATTACTATGCTGAGCAGGGTGAAGACCCCCAGCAATTTACTCTGATTGATATCGTTGCTGTACATTTCCTCCACCGTCTGATCCAGAAAACTGTATTCAAAGGGGATGTTGGCAAAAAATGTTTCATAACTCTTGTGGATGTACTCCAGGGCGGAGGGAAGATCAGCGGTATTCAGCTTCACATTCATATAGCCGCGGTTCCCAGTCATAAAATACAAGGCTACCGGCCTGGAGTTGTCGTACAGGGAGTTGTATTTCCCACTCTTCAGAACGCCCAGGATTTCGATATTATTGATGCGTTTGTCCGTGAGGGTATCGCCCATTCCAAGGAAATCGATACAGGCTTCATTCAAAATGACCCCACTCTGCGGATCGGTAGGCCGGTCACGGTCGAAATTCCTGCCTTCCCTAAGCTCCATTTGCATCAGGGGGATGTAGTCGGCATCGATGGCCAGCAAAGAGACAATTTTAGAGGCTTCCTGGCCATCAACATCCAGCTTGAAATGAGCGGTGCACATGGCCTCGCCGGGCACATTGCTGGAGTAAGCAGCTTCTCTGATCAAGGGACTTTTCTTTAGCTCCTGTTTGAATGAGAGTATCTTTTCCAGGGGTAGTCCTTCGGCGTGCAGTTTTACCTGCACAATGTTGTCGGTGTTGAAACCCACATCAGCCTTGAGAAGGTATTGCACCTGCCGGGTGATGAGCAAAGAAGAGATAATCAGGATGACCGAAAGGGTGAATTGGAAAATGATGCTTCCTTTTCCCAGGCCATTGCGCCTTCTTTCCTTGGACTGACCAGCATCCCCTTTTAACAGGAGGATGGGTTGACCATACACTCTCGAGACTACCGAGAGCAGGAAGGAGAGGGTGAGGGCTACAAATATGAGAAGAATTAGCACCAGGAAGCTTCCGGTACTGAATCCGGATTTCAGAAATGCACCCCCCAGTTGCTCCATGAACCATGTTTGCACTCCGGTAAGGAGGAACCAGGCTATGCCTGCAGAGAGGATGATGACCATCAAGGATTCGCATATAAGTAGTTTATATACATGCGAGCGTTCGGCACCATTGATTTTGAAAATACCCAGACTGCGGGTACGCGATGCCATGGAAGCCGAAAAGAGATTGATGTAATTGAGTAGGGCAATTAAAAGCAGGAAAATCCCCGCAGCCATAAGAAGGTAGCTGTAGCTGCGGTTGCCTTTGGCTAAATCATAGGAGTAATGCGGCGTGAAATGAAGATCGGGAAGTGCGGTAATGATCAGTTTGAAATCGGCTTTTAAAAAGGTACCGAATTCGGCCATGTATTTCTCATAGAAGGCAGGAAAAGCTGCTTCCACTTCCTCGATGGAGTTTTGTTCTCCCAGCAGGATGAAATGGTAGACCGATGGCCTCCAGTAATTTTCAGAATCACTGAGTCCTATCCGCTCCAGGACAGCCGGATTTAAGGACTTCATGGAAAGCAGTAGGTGCATTTTGTGATGCACGTTGTCGGGCAAATCCTTTGTGACTCCGGTGACCTCCAGTGTTTTTTCGTTATTTAAAGTAAGCTGCTTTCCAATCGCATCGGAGGTGCCGAAATATTTTTTAGCGATGCTTTCAGCAATGACCACCTGTCCGGCCGTCACCAGGGCTTCGCGGGGGGTGCCATAAAGAAATTGCAGGGGAAACACCTCAAAAACGGTAGAGTCTGCATAGTAGACCTGCTCTTCAAAAAACACCTGTTCGTCGGCCTGGATGATGCACTTCTCCTCGAAAGGAAATAAGCGGGTCATTTGCTCAATGGCTGGAATTTCTTCCTTCATGACTGGGGAGAGGCGGGGACCCAGCAGGGCGTGGATATTTTCGTTGTCGGGCAGGTTGATGGCACCGCTTAATCGGTATACACGGTCCCAGGTATCCACGTGCTTATCAAAGCTGTATTGATAACTAACATGTGAGTAGATAAAGAATACGCTGGCAAAAGCCAGAGAGAATCCCAGGATGCTAAGTACCGAATAGGAAGGCTGCCTGACCAGATATTTGAAGGCGATGCTTATATAGGTTCGTATCATTGTGAGTTCTGTGTTACAATCAGTTTAGAATGAGTCCGTCGCGAAGTTTGACTATGCGGTGGGCATATGAGGCATCTTTCATGGAATGGGTAACCATCACGATCGTTCCCCCGGCCCGGTTGTGCTCAGTAAGCAGATTCATGATCACGATCCCGTTTTTGGAGTCAAGGTTTCCGGTGGGCTCATCGGCCAGGAGCAGCTTGGGCCGGTTCACAATGGCCCGGGCAAAAGCCACCCTTTGCTGTTGTCCGCCCGACAGTTGCCGGGGATAGTGTAAGGCACGATGACTTATTTTCAGGCGATCCAGGATTTCCTGGACCCATAGCCTCCGTTCTTTCCGCTTCATACCTGTAAAAACCAGGGGGAGTTCCACGTTCTCCAGGATGTTGAGCTCTTCCACCAGGTTGTAATTCTGGAATATGAATCCCATGTTCCCCCTGCGGATGCGGGTCATCCTGTTTTCAGAAAGTTTTTCTGTAGGAGTTCCGTGGAAAGCGTATTCCCCAGAGCTTGGCCTGTCAATGAGACCCAGGAGATTTAGCAGGGTGGATTTTCCACAACCCGAGGGACCCATGATGGCTACAAACTCCCCTTTCTCTATTTCAAGGCTTATATTTCTCAGAGCGGTGGTCTCCATCTCCTCGGTGACAAAAGTTCTTGTCAGATCACAGGTCTTTATCATATCCATTCGTTTTTCTGCTTTTCCTGTTGCCAATGCCATGCCAAGTGGATAAATAGCTGTATCTGTGCATGGTAGATTTTCATGCAACTTCGCAAATGTCCACGATTTAGACAATGGAGTGTCAAATATTTGGACAATATATTGCTTTTGATTTGGCCCGGATGTAGTTTTATGCCATGACAGAT
>SPBY01000108.1 GCA_004525825.1 Bacteroidia bacterium | reverse complement strand
GGGGATACAATCATTTATGCCGATAAACTCAGTGTAGATATTCGCCTACTGGCATTAATTCGAAATAAAGTGGTCCTGGAAAATGTGGACCTGAGCCAGGCAAGTGTGAAACTGCAGATGAATGAAGAATCCCTCAAATACAATATTGATGAGGCTTTTACATCAGGCATAAAGGCAGAGGTCAAGCCAAAAGACAAAACCAAGGCAGACTGGTTTATTTCCATCCTGGACGGGAGTCTAAGATCGATCCATTTTCAAATGAGCGATTCCATTTCCGGTATCCATATACTTCAGGACATAGAAGCAATAAGGCTGAAGAATTTTTCAATTCTTTTAGCGGAACAGGAAATTCGGGCCCATACGCTTGAACTGGTAAAAGCAGAAGGGTATGTAAGCCTTGCATCTCAGGAGACAGATTCAACAAATGAAGATGAAAAGCCCTGGAAATTCGCTTTGTTGAATCTTTACATGAACGACATTGATTTCACCTTCGACCAGGAACCTGAAGATTTGGTAATGCATTTGATTCTTGGGGAAGGAGAAATCAGGGCCAAGGAGATAGATCTGATTACCAGGGTGGTGGACATAAAGAGTATTTCTCTGAAAGAGGCCAATGCCACCATCCTTTCCTCCAATCAGGCAGGCGATCCACAATCGTCCCCCCAACCAGAACCTGGCGAATCGCCCTGGTTCATTCAGGGAAAAGACATTGATCTTGAGAAGATAGATATCAGCTTTGGAACCCACCCTGGTGTGGGAACAGATTCTACCGGAACCGGATATAATCTGACAGGACTTGAGATGAAGCTGAAGGATCTCGTTTTTGATCAGGATCAGGATCAGGCGGGTTTTAAGCTCAAGCAGCTGAGTTTTGATCTAAACAATGGTTTTTTATTGAAGAACATGAAGGGGGAGATGGATTCGGACAGGGAATCGACAAAGCTGAATCTGGCCCTGGAAACGGATCGCAGCAATGTAAACCTGGAAGGACAGGCAAATCAAAGTTTGTCAAGCATACTATCTCAACCTGAAGAGATTCAAAACGCTGACCTTGCCCTCAGCAAGACGAGTATATCTCTGAAAGATTTTTATCCCTTTATCCGGGAATGGCAGGGAAATCCTAAGATCACCACCCTGGCCAGTCAGCCAATTTCAGTTTCAGGAGACTTGGAAATGATGAAATCTCACCGCACATTATCGGGAGTCTCATTTTCACAGCACAGGAATTTCCATGTGGCCATCGAAGGAAAAGTGGCTGATCCATTCTCATTCTCAGAGGCCACGGGCGACCTGAAACTGGGTATTACTGAAGTTGACACAAGCTGGATGAAAGAATTGCTCCGGGGATTTGGCATGGGAAAGGACTTCTCCGCCATGGGCGGAATCATAGTGGAGGGAAATGTTTCAAAGTCTTTATCCTCATCAGAGTTCGGCCTTGAATTAAGGAGCGATCTGGGGAATGTTACAGGAACCGGATCCCTGGTCTTCCGCACATACAGTTTTTCGGTACAAACCACCTTTGAGAATATATTGCTGGGTGAAGCTCTGGAATTAGAGGAACTAGGTGCCTTTAGCGGATCAGCGATTATTTCTGGCCATGGCTTTACCCCTGAGAACTTTCAATCGAGCCTGACCTTGCTGGTCGATTCCCTAAGATTCAAAGATTACAATTATACCCAGACCCACATTGAGGGCATGTTTCAACCAGGGGAATACAACTTTCATTTGGTGGCCAATGATCCCTTCTTTGCAGGAGATTTAAGGGCCCAATTGATCCCGGCAGATTCGGCTTTGAGGTTAGAGGCCTCAGGATCTGTGAAGGCCCAACTTAACGAACTACACCTCTTTGAAGACACCTTGTCTTTGAATACCAGTCTGGACGCCAGCATCCTTTACAGGCAGAACTTCCTTGAATCCGAGTTATCCGCATCAGATATAGTGCTTGCTGACATGTATCAAAGGATTGAAATTAAGCAGCTTAAGACCACTTTTCAAGCGGATTCTTTGTACACCACCCTAAGAGCAACAGGAGATTTCTTTCATCTTGATATGCAGGTGGCAAGAGGCTTTAGTAACCTGGATTCTTTTGGGGTATACTATCGAGACTATTTTTCCACATTTACTGATCCGCAGCATCCAAATGCCTCCACCCGCGTGTTGTCATTGCCTGAAATAAATGTAAGCAGCAAGATCACCCACCATAAAGCACTTAATATGATTCTTCAGGACACCGGATTTCATATCTCGAATCTGGATTTGTCCATGAAACACCATGTTTCTGAGAACAGAATTAACTATGGGATCAAGGGTCAGGGTTTAAGTTATAAAATGGCAGAATTGGATAGCCTCGAAGTGGCGGTGATCGACTCGGCAGGAGGGATGAATATAAAGGTAAACCTTGACGATATATCTCTGTTTTCCGGGCCAGAATATGATTGGTTATTACAAAGTAGTTTTGCGAATTGGCGCAACCTGACCTCCTTTTCGGTGCAGGATCCCCTGGGCCACATGGTGTACGATCTTGAAATTGCTTCAAGGATCGACAGCAGCAATGTGGTCCTGGAAATCCCTTCGAAGACGCTCATTCTGAATCGGGAGCAGTGGCATATGGAGACCCCTGATCTCTTGTCTGTGAACTGGTCGACCCAAACGATTACGCCGGCACTGAGCATGTATACCGGTTCTTCCTTCCTCCATCTTTTTGAACTCACCGAAGAGGGAAAGCGCACCTTCATAATGGACATGAACCAGGTGGAGATAGAATCGCTGGTGCGGGAAGATCTTTTCCCGGGCAGACCAAATGCTTCCATAACCGGTTCCATAGGATTAAGCACGCCTAGCGATTCGATAACGAGAATAGTGTCTGACCTTCACTTTGCCCATGTCAACTATTCAGATCTAAAGTTTGACAATATTTCAGTCATAGGTCATCTGGAATTAGATGATTCCGGGAACTATTCCATGGATATGGATGCGAGACTGGATTCTGCCAGGATACATCTGAAAGGACGGAAAGCAGTAGGTGGGGAAAGACAGATCCAGTCGAATTTCTCACAGTTCCCAATAAAACTGGCTCAGCCTTTTACCAAAGAAACCCTGTCTGATTTAAGAGGGTTCATATCAGGAGAATTTGATGTTTCAAACACCACTGGCAGTGATCGCGTGGATGGCCAGCTATCTTTCCAGGGAGTTCGGGTGAGAATAAATGCATTGAATTCTACCTTCCATGTCCCTGATCAGGGATTGTTTGTCGCAGATGAAAAATTGCTCTTCAAAAATTTCCGAATACTGGATACACTTAGCAATGAACTACTGGTAAATGGATTCCTGGACTTCCAAAATATCGATCAAGTCAACACCGACCTGAACATTTCATCGCTAAAGCTTCAGGTAATGAGTCGAGGCGGCGAGGATGATGACACTCCCTTTTATGGGAATGTATTTGTGGATTCGAAGTTTTCTGTGAAAGGGCCGTTGGTCAATCCAACCATCAAAGGGAATGTCCGTCTATCGAGAGGCACAGAAGTATTTTACCGGCATATGGAAGATCTCAGCATGTCTGAGAGCCAGAAAATTTTAAGTTTTGTAAGCAACACTACCCAGGATGTTCCATTGGTATCCCCTGTGAGCAACAGACAAGGAGCATTTATTAAATCGTCCGTGGAAACCATAGTAGAAATAGACCCAAGCACCCTCATCAATGTCAATTTATCCAAAAGGATCTACGACCTCGAATTACAGATAAAAGGTGGGGGGAAGCTAAACTATGGTATGCTAAATAATAACCAGATGAGCCTGTCAGGCAGATATGTAATCAGCGATGGAGCTGCAGAACTAAAATTGGTAGGCTGGCCAAACAAGTCATTCAGAATAGCGGAGGGCGGATACATCCGTTGGGACGGCAGGGTGGAAGATCCTGAATTGAGTTTTAGAGCATTGAACAGGGTCTCTAGTTCCTATCAAAATCCGGTGGATGGCAAACAGCGGCCTGTGGATTTCGATGTCCTGCTCCAATTGACCGACCATCTATCAGATCTGGAAGTCTTGTTTACAGTCAATACAAGCGATCAGTACCTGATGAGCATCATCAATACCCTGAGCCCTGAAGAGCAAATGCGTCAGGCCATTTCGATTCTGCTGTTCGAGGTCATCGACCTGCCTGGAATTTCCAGTTCCAGCAACTACATGAGCCAGCAAGTGAACCAGATTTTGGCTTCTCAATTGAATCAGCTCACCCAAAGTGCCATTAAAGGGGTCGATATTTCCTTCGGATTAGATACCTATACTTCCAATCAAAGTGGCGGTGATGAAACAAGCACCAGCCTTTCCTATGAGGTAAGGAAATCCCTGATGAACGACCGAGCACATATTGAAGTATCGGGCCGTCTGCGCGATATGAACCAGTCAGCTGGTGCAACAAATAATGCATTGAATAACATCTCCCTGGAATACAGTCTTGATTCGGCTGCCACCAAATTCATGAAAGTATACAACGAACACACCTATGACGATGTATTTGAGGGTGAGGTTATTAAGACAGGTATTGGGTTTTTCGTCAGAAAGAGGCACAGGCATCTTAGAGATATCTGGAAGCGCGAAAGAAAGGATAAAAAGGGGAAAAAGGAGAAAAGCGAAGAGGAATGAGAATCCGGACAGCCACATATGCAATCCTAAGCATCCTGTTCCTGCCGGGGTGTTCAAATACCAGTAAGCTGACAGACGATCAGCTATTATATACCGGACGGCAGAAAGTAGTAATAAGAGAAAGCCAAACGGGTAGCAAGTCACCAGCCGTAAAGATGTATGTGAAATCGGCCACTGATTTTAAGGTGAACAATGCCTTGTTTGGACGTCGGGTATTGCCACCCGTTGGATTGTGGATAAATAACTATTGGAAGGTGGACGAAGAGAAGAAATTCGGTAGCTGGATGCACAAATCACTGGCAGGAAAACCGGTACTCATAAGCGATGTAAACCCCGGACTCCGTGCACAGAAGATAGAAAGCGACCTGTTTGATCAGGGCTATTTTCAGGCCAATGCCTGGTCGGTCGTTGATACAAGTTCACGGAATTCAAAAAAAGCCAGGGTCTCCTATTTTGTGGATCTTTCGCCCCCCTACACTTACAATATAATTGACATTATTTCAGAAGAAGAGTCCATTGATACCTTGTTATATATGGAATCTTTGGGGGAACAGATCAAACCGGGCGACCAATTCAACCTGGAGAAACTCACCAGGGCGAGAAATGAGTTTTCAAAACTGATACAGAACCAGGGCTACTTCTATTTTGCTCCGGAATTCATCGGCTTACTTGCAGATACAACCATCGGAAAGAACCAGATGAATCTGGAGATACGGAAAAAACTTGAGCTTCCTCCTGAAGTTCTCGCCAGATATGTAATAGACCATGTAGTTGTGCATATTTCACGCCCCTACGATTCTGCCGTCGTAGTGACCGATACGACTCAATACAATGATCTAAGCATTATCTCCTCAGGGGATTACCTGAAACCCCATGTGCTCAATGCTGCGGTGTTCTTTAACGAGGGTGATTTGTATTCCAATGATGCCTATGAAAGAACCGTTACCCGACTGAATAGTCTGGGGGTTTTCTCTTATGTCAGGATCTCCTTTGATACCTTCGGGGAAGATAGCCTGCTTAGAAGAATGGATGTCAGGATAGATTTGATCATGGCTGACAACATCAGCTCGGAATTTGAGGCCAATGTGGTGACGAAATCCACAGGTTTCACGGGTCCGGCCATCTCATTCGCTGTCACCCATGGAAATGCCATAAAGGGGGCTGAAAAGATACATCTCCGATTTAATGGCGGGATTGAATGGCAGTGGGGCAAGAAGGCGGAAGATGAGTTGGGAACATTCTCTTACGATCTGGGTGTGGGTACAGGCTTGACCTTTCCGAGACTAATCCTGCCTGGAAGACATGGGAAAAACCTGTCCCATCAGATTCAGCAAACATCCATCAATGTGGAAGCAAACCTTCTGAACCGGACAGCATATTATAAAATGATTTCTATTAAGACCAATCTCAAGTACACTTGGGGGAAAACCAGTGAGATTCAACATTCCTTTTCGCCGGTATATATAAACTCAGTGAATCTGCTTGCCACTACTCCTGCCTTTGACTCGATCGTAGAAGACAATATCTATATTCAAAAGAGTTTTGAGGAGCAATTTATTGTGGGGATGAAGTATGATTTCAGCTATGATAATACCCTTAAAACCAGGCCCTTCAATTTCATATTCCAGGGTGGGATAAGCACCTCTGGAAATGCTATAGATCTGTTCAATAGCATTGGAAAAAATCCTGAAGACAGGCCCTACACTTTTATTAATACTGTATATTCTCAGCATGTAAAGCTAACCACCGACTTCAGGTTTTACCTCAATGGAATAAATAAAACCATGGTTTTCAGGCTGTTTGCTGGTGTGGGTATTCCCTATCTCAATTCAACTGTCCTTCCCTATGTGGAACAGTTTTTCAGTGGGGGTGCCTATAGTGTAAGAGGATTTACTTCCCGTTCCATAGGTCCCGGTTCATTTTATGATTCAGAGAGCACCTACATTGACCAGTCTGGGGATGTGAAACTGGAAGGCAACCTGGAGTATAGATTTGGTATCTCAAAAGTTTTGAAAGGAGCTGTATTCCTTGACGCAGGAAATATATGGTTGATGAACGAAGATGAGAAAAGACCCGGATCAAAATTTGAACTTGATTATTTTTATAAGCAACTGGCCATAGGGACAGGAGTGGGCTTACGTTTTGATTTTAACTTCTTTGTGCTTCGGACGGATCTTGGTTTTCCTATCAGATCTCCCTATTTAACAGATGGTGAGAACTGGTTAATCGGAACCGGAAAAGTCTTCTCAAATTCAATGTTTTACCTGGCCATCGGATATCCGTTCTAAAGCCGGCATTATTTCCCGATGCCAATATTATGTATAGTGCTTAAGCCTTTGAGAAAACCAACACTCCATTTTGTCCGCCAAAACCAAAGGAATTCGAAATTGCTGCACTTATCTTAACCGCACGTGGTTTATTAGGTATTACATCAAGCGGACATTCCGGATCGGGAGTTTCATAATTAATAGTGGGAGGTAATATTCCCTGTTGAACTGCCAATACACAAGCAGCCGCCTCAATGGCTCCTGCGGCACCGAGCGTATGACCGATCATTGATTTTATTGAGCTCACCGGAACATTCCGTTTATTAAAGGCCGTTTGAATAGCCAGGGTTTCTGTTTTATCGTTCATTTTTGTGGATGTTCCATGGGCATTTACATATCCAATCTCATCCATGTCAAGCTGCGCATCTTTCACTGCGTTAACCATGGCTGCCGCTGCCCATTTTCCTGAAGGTTCAGGGGCAGCAATGCCATATGCATCTGCAGTCATGCCAAAGCCCTTTAAAACGGCGAGGGGTTTAGCGCCTCTCTTCTCGGCATGTTCAAGTGTTTCCAATACCAAAACGCAGGATCCTTCCCCCATGACAAAACCATCGCGATTTAAATCAAAGGGGCGGCTTGCTTTTGCTGGGTTATCGTTAGATGAAGAAAGAACCCCCATGCTTGAATAGGAGTCAAGGACTAAGGGAGTGATAGTCGATTCTGCCCCCCCGGCCAATATGACATCGGCCGTACCCCCTCGTAGTAAACCCAGGGCTATACCTATGGAATGTGTGCCTGTCGTGCATGCTGCAGAAACACCCAGATTGGGGCCATGAATACCCAGGACCATGGAAGCGTTGCATACCGGCATATTGGGAATGACTCTGGGCACTGTAAGTGGATTGACAGAGCCCGGACCCATTTTCAAAAATCGGGCAGTTGCCTCTTCCAAATAGGTATAATCCCCGGCAGCAGAGCCTATCACACATCCGATACGGCTTCCGTCTTCGCTATCCAGATCTATTCCTGCATCTTTAATGGCCTCAATGGCAGCACTCGATGCCAATTGCGAGACGCGAGCCATCTTACGCGATTCTTTTCGATCAAAATAATCTCCTGGATTGTAGCTTAGAACCTCTGATGCGATCTGACTCTTGTGACCTGTGGGGTCGAAGGCCTGAATCCTGTTTATACCTGATTTCCCGGTTATGAGTGAATCCCAGAAATCAAACCGGTTGCAACCAATGGAAGTAAATACACCTATACCCGTAACAACAACTGTTTTTTTAGATTCCATGCTTGAATTAAGGTTAAATTTACAAGGGTCTAAAATAGATAATATTTGCAATTCGAAAGCGATAAACGTATAGCATTGAAAAAATCAACTTTGGCCAGTATATTATTTGTGTCATTATTTGCCTCAGGACAAACAATTTTTAGTCAAAAGCTTATTAAGCATTACATATTCTTTTCAAGAGATCGAGAATTGATTCATGATTCTTCATTTTATTCCATCCCAGGTATTGATGGTGCACAAATTACTTATTCGTGGAAACAGCTTGAACCAGGAAAGAATACCTATGACTTCAGCGAAATTGAAGCAGATTTGGACTTTCTAAATTCGAAAGGGAAAAAGCTATTTATTCAAAT
>SPBY01000445.1 GCA_004525825.1 Bacteroidia bacterium | reverse complement strand
CCGTCGGAGGTATTCCCCGATTTCCGGCCACTTCCATATATCTCAAGATTCTCCAGGGTAAAGAAATAACAACTGTCTGCAGAGACTGCTGCGTTAGTCAGCCCATTGATCCGGGCCTTCCCTTGGCCATAGGATGTGATCACCAGCCTTTGTTCACCGGCACCGGCATCGCCGGAGTTAAGATTCAGGGTCCCGGTAAACTCATCTCCCGACCTGAAATATATTGTATCGCCCGGCGAGAACGAGTGTTCATTGACCCTGCTGATAGTAGCCCAGGCCAGATTCTCTGACAATCCGGAGTTGTTGTCGTTCCCATCAGCACTGACAAAATAAACTCCTCCCAGGCTTTCTCTCCCACCGTTGCAGGCGAAAAGCATCAAAGCTGCAATGAGAAAAATCAGTAGTGAAGCGACTCTATTCATTTTTGTAGTTCCACAACAACTCCATGGTGACTCCGCCGGCTTCCTCCAGATCAATATACTCATAGCGGCCCGATCCAGGTTTTCCTTTCTCTCCACAGGTACCTCCCATGGATACTACAAATTCCTGATCGGTGTAGTCAACAAGAACCTGATCCATGTCCGCCACGGAAAAAGCCAGGTGGTGGATACCTTCCCCGTGGAGCTTGATGTGATCGTCGTAGACGATGGGTGGTTTTACGGGAATGCACCATTCATAGGCAATGTCCCCGTGACGTTGCCAGCCTTGTATCAGATCATGATCTGCAGGCTCGCCATAGTACATGGGAGCCCCCAGTTCCGGATGTCGGATTTCCAGTTCGGGAAGCCCCAGCATAAACCAGAATTCAGAAACAGGTTCAGGATCCAGGATGGCAAAGGCGTACTGGTTTAGCTTCAATCCATTCCGGTTCTCCGCTACAAAGTCCGCGAAAGTCTCCATCCCTTGATTTTCACAGACAAAACCCAGGGTATACTTGCCCTTTTGGGCGGTATTTAAGAAGACATACTCCATCTCTGCAGCTCCGGCGTGAATGGTCACTTTCTCAGACACCCCTACCCCAAGATTTGACAATCGCTTTAGTTCCTGCTTCATCTCCTGTTTCGACGGAAAGCGATGTACGAGGCTCATGGCACCTTCCCCATGACTTTTGATAAATTCATGAAAAATGGAGTTTCCTGTTATGGGCTGGATCCAGTTTACCTGGGCACCTCCCAGATTGGCCCTGACCAGTCGGGCGGTAGATTTTGACTTACTTTTTTCCGATTCGATCTGCACTATCTCCAGATCGGCAAACTGATTGAATCCAAGTTTCTTATAATTCTCTATGGTTTTGTCCATATCAGATACCACCCAGAACATCTGATCCACGTGCTTGTAGCACTCCGGAATTCCTTCAGAACGCACTGTACAGGCAATAAGCACTAACAATCCAGATAATACGAAAAGCTTTTTCATGATTTCTTTTTTCAATTTGTATCTATATTGATTGCACCCGATTCTATGCCATCTGAACTGGCAATCAGTTTGATCTCACCGGCCTGATCTGTGGATTTGACCACCACCAGGCACCTTCCCTGGTAAGCCTTGCGAAAGGGTGCCTGATAACTTTCGGCACTCATGGGATTCGAGCTTGCAACCGCCACAATGCTTCCGGGACCTTCCAGACTGAATGTTACCAGGTTCTCGGCCAGGGTATTTCTGCGCATATCCCGGTCAACGAGTTCCACGCTTACATAACTCAGATCCTGGCCGTCAGCCCGGATGCCTGACCTGTCGGCCGTCAGGCGGATCAACTCCGGGGCTCCGGCGGTTCTTAGCTCATCTGTTTCTGCCTCTTCCGCCCCCCGGTAGGCAATGGCTTTTAAACTTCCTGCAGCGTAGGGTACATTCCATCGGGCGATCCATTCGTTATCTCTGTTTGTAGCTTTCCTGCCAAGGGTAACACCATTCAGGAACAACTCAACGGCATCGTAAGCACAATAGACTTCCACCTCCAGGAGCTCTCCTTCATGCCCATCCCAATTCCATCGGTCTGTCACATCCTGCCAATGCCATTTGCTCCAGTCCACCCTGTCGGGATTCTCCTTGAAGGAAGGCTCAGGCGGTTTCACAAAGACGGAAAGCTGTTTTCCCGTATTCCAGAGGACATTCCTGTACCAGGACTGGGGCCTTTTCCATCCGCAAATATCAATGTCCCCGCAATAGGCATGGTTCCAGGGATAGAAGCTGCCCTTATGAGGATAACCCCGCCAGCCTATGCTGGCCTCACCCAGGTAGTCAAACCCGGTCCATACAAAATCACCTAAGACGTAAGGGTTATCCAGCACATCCATCCAGGCCCCGAAGGCGGTCAACGGATAAGATTCCGCACAATACATGATCCTGTCCGGAACCCTCCTATGGTCAATCCTGAAGATGCTTTCCATTCCATGGTCCCCACCAAAGGAGTAGTTGTAACCGGAAATATCCAGGGTGGCAAAATAGGGATCTTTGTCCGGTCCCAGACCATTTACCGCTGAGGTCACCGGTCGTGTGGGATCTAACTGACGAATAAATCCGGCCAGCATGTCCGAAGTCTCCACCCCTTCAGGCCTTCCCCTTTCAGGGATCTCGTTTCCGATGCTCCACATGATAATGGAAGGATGGTTGCGGTCCCTATGGACCATGCTTCTTACATCCTCCTTCCACCACTCATCGAAGAAGTTGGAATAATCCTGGGGGTTTTTCGGCTTTCGCCACATATCGAAGGCCTCATCAATGACCAGGATGCCGAGCCTGTCGCAGGCATCCAGGAAGGCTGGGGAAGGGGGATTGTGGGCACAACGGATGCTGTTGAAACCGCTGGCCTTCATCAGTTCCACCCGTCTTTCTTCTGCACGATCGTATGCTGCCGAACCCAGGGGGCCATTATCGTGGTGCATGCAGCCTCCTTTCAGGAGCACATTTTCCCCGTTCAGGAAAAATCCCTCCTGAGTAAATTCAATGGATCGTATCCCGAAGGTGGTTTCCACCCGGTCGAGCAGTGTGGATCTTCCATTTTTTATTTCAGTGACGGAGGTATAAAGTGCAGGCGAGTCGACCGACCAGAGCTTTGGAGAAGGAACTTCGAGGTTCTGACTGAGAGTGGCGGTTTCGCCCGGTGAAGTTTCAATCTCGCTCTCTGTCTGTGCCACAGTTTCTCCTGCTTCATTCAGAATGCTGGTAAGCACCTTCAGCTTTCCTTTGACGCCCTGGGTGTTGGCTATTTCGGTGGTAACCAAAACAGTGGCCCTGTCCGAAAGTATCTCAGGGGTGCTAATGGAGGTCCCCCAGGGTGATATGTGTACAGGCTCAGTAACAGTCAGCCATACATGACGGTAGATACCCGATCCGGTATACCATCGGCTGTTTCGGCCCTCATTTCTTACCCTTACTGCAATCACATTGTTAGCCCCAACCAGGAGCTTGTCCGTAACATCATACCAGAAACTTGTATAGCCATATGGGTGATTCCCCAGGTGAGTCCTGTTGATCCAGACATCAGCATTCATGTACACGCCATCAAACTGAAGGAAAAAGCGTTTGCCTTCAAACGCTT
>SPBY01000516.1 GCA_004525825.1 Bacteroidia bacterium | reverse complement strand
GCCGTAGACCAGGGAATCAAAGCCTACCTGTTTTCCACCGAGTGGGAATCGCTCTCCCTGGCCTTGATCGAACCTGTGTTTTATATCGAACCCACTCACAATACGCGAGGATCCTACCTCTGGGTCCTGCTGAAAATTGACGGGATCCCCCACCTTTTGAACATCATCCTTTTCAGCCTGGTGGGCGTGGTGTTTATTGAAGTATGGAGGTTTTATGTCAGAAGAAAAAGGAACAGTTTCTGGATCAATGCATTCATTCACCTCTTCCTGGCTGGCCTGCTGGCCAACCTGATTGATAATGCCTTCTGGGGGGGATCGCTCGACTACGTGACCATTAATCCCCTTTACACCTTTGACCTGAAGGACCTGTACATTACCCTTTGCGAATTGTTCCTGATCACCGAGTTGTTGGACAATCACTTACTGCGGCGAATGTTCAAAATGCCCAGGGAGGAAAGTAAAAAATTAAACCGTGATTTTATTCGCTTTGTCAAGCGTGACCTCAGAATAACTAAGAGGAAAGAGAAGGAGTAGGCTACGAAGATCTTTTACGGGGCCACCTGGATGGGATATTTCTCAAAGATTTTAGCCACTACTTCGGGCAATCCGGTGGCACGTTGCTGAGGATCATATTCCAGTTCGCCTACTGCGGCACAGTGCCAGACATGCTTTCGGGTCTGATTATCATAAAAATCTATAGCAATGGCCCGTTCCATGTAGTTATAAGCACTGGGGTAATGATAAGAGCCCTGTGAAGCTTCCCGGTGATACACAGTGATCTGTACGGAAATATCCGCGCCCTTTGCTGTGAACTTCAGTCCCCTGTTTTCTAATTCCCTGGCAAATGCCACCCTGATTCGTTCCAGCTCCATTCCAGAGATGGTTTTTTTGTTGCCTTCGGTGAAATCCAGGAAATCATAGGAGGCATATTGGTCAAACCTGCCGCCATCATCAATATCAGAATAGATCCGGACTGATGAACCACATCCTGAAAGAATCGCCAGGGAAAGGATCCATAGGGGAATGCTTATTCGAGTCATAAAAGTGCCCTTAAGTGTACATGCATAGTACAAATACTGTGCCATTGAGTTTGGTCATCAGACCTTGAAATCTGCTCCGATCAGTGATTCCGAAACCCTCCAGAGTTCTTCCGCTACCTCATCTGATATCTGCTTCCTGCCCGGCATATCCAAGGCGGGGCCACCCCACAAACGCATGAATCCCCGCGGACCATAATAGGCTCCCTGGGTCACATCCTCGGCTGTGGCCGCATACAGGGTTGGCAGTGCTCCCATGGCGGCACTTTGGGCAGCTAGCCCGTTGGCCAGGTTGAACAGCGCAGCCCCCAACCATTTTCCTTTCATCTTGGCTCCTTTTGCCTGCAATTCAGTGTTTGCATAACCCGGATGGGCTGCCGCTGCTATCACTTCTGATTCCGATCTGTCTATCCTTCCAGCCAGTTCATACATGAACAATAAACTGGCAAGTTTACTCATTCCGTAGGCTCCCCACTTACTGTATTTCCGCTTCCAGTGAATGTCTTCAAAACGGATTCGGCCAAATTTATGAGCCAGGCTGCTCACCTGGATTATCCGGGATCCAGGAGTACGGGATAGCGGCTGCCAGAGCTGTGCCGTAAGTGCAAAATGGCTCAGGTAGTTCACCCCGAACTGCATCTCAAAGCCTTCTTCGGTCCTTTTCTCAGGAATGGCCATTAATCCCGCATTGTTTATCAACAAATCGAGCCTGTTACTATAAGCATGGAACTTTTCTGCAAAGGTCCTCACCGAATGCAGGCTGGCCAGGTCCAGGTGCCAAACTTCAAGTTCCACTTCCGGATCCATGGTAAGAATTTTTTGCCTGGCCATCTCCCCCTTCTCAAGACTCCTGCAGGCCATAATCACCTTCGCGCCCTTCAGGGCCAGGGCCAGGGCAGTATGGTAGCCCAGACCGCTGTTGGCACCTGTTACCACCGCGATCCTTCCCTTCTGAAGGGGTATATCATCTACGGACCAATTTTTTTTCATAATAAATGACCTTTCGGCATAGGGTAAACGGCAAGCTTATGCATCTCCACATTAAAGCGGGTCGAATATAATACTTAAAACAAGATAAAATGAAAACTTCAAAGACAAACAGAGGTATGTGGCTCCTGGCAGCATTGCTTATGGCTGGAGCTTCACTTTTCGCTGCTCCGGCAGGTGAGGAAGATCCCATTGACACCATCAAATTCAACGCGTACTATGGAACCATTAGCGACGCCAAATCAGGAAAAACCCTGCCCTTTGCCACCATCGAGGCCTTGGGCAGCAACATAGCCACTGTGACCAATATCGATGGCAATTTCATCATCAAGATTGCTAAGGATGCCAAAATTTCTGGATTGAAAATATCCTACATTGGTTATAAGAACAAAAACGTGGCTATCTCGGACTTTCAGGGCGATCGTTCCGTAAGTATAGAGTTGGAACCCAGCCCCATACAACTAAAGGAGGTGACCATTCGTCCACAGGATGCCATGAAATTAATCATGGACGTACTGCAAAACATCAGGGAAAATTACAGTGAAGAGCCCATGATGATGCGAGGTTTCTACCGCGAGACTATTCAGAGGGGCCGGAACTATGTATCCATCTCGGAAGCGGTAATCGATATCTACAAAGGTGGTTATAGCAATGAATACCAGGTGGACCAGGTCAAACTTTTCAAAGGCCGTAAAAGCGCCGATGTGGAAAAGATGGATACAGTCCTGTTCAAAGTTCAGGGAGGACCCAATACCACCATTTTGATGGATGTGGTTAAAAACCCCTATATCCTGCTCTCGGAGGAGTATGCAGAAATCTATACATTTCATCTGAGTGATGTAATTGCCATTGACGACAGGCTACATTATGTGGTAAGCTTCAAACAGAATGATTACGTGGACGATCCCTTCTACAAAGGCAAACTCTATATCGATATGGATAAACTTGCCATTTCAGAAGCTGAATTTGAACTTAATGTGGAAAATCAGGAGGAGGCTGCCAGGATGTTTATCCAACGAAAGCCCATGAGCATGAGCATTATACCTGAAAGAGCGGTTTACCGTGCCAAATACACCAT